>VBLT01000134.1 GCA_005878615.1 Methanobacteriota archaeon | reverse complement strand
CGGAGGACGGACGCCTCAACCATGCCGCAGCTCCTGCAGTTTTCCCGCCGGGTCCGCGTGGCGCATGATCGACGTCCCGACGAGGACGGCGTCGGCGCCTGCCCGGAGCATCGCATCCACGTCGGCCCGGGTCTCGATCCCGCTCATCGCGATGACGGGCCGGTCCTTCACTCGCTCCGAGAGGATCCGAGTCGTCGTGCCGCGATCGATGTCCATCGTGGCGAGGTCCCGGTTGTTGATCCCTAGGATATCGGAATCCGATTCGATTGCCGAATCCCACTCGGCGAGCGTATGGACTTCGAGGACAACGTCGAGGCCCCGGGCATGCGCGTCCTCGATCAGGGCCTGCCGGCCCATACGGAGCCGGCCGCGACGGGAGAGCGTCTCGATCAGGAGCACGGCCCCCGCCCCACTCGACGCCGCCGCGGCAATTTGCCGCGAGTCCACGACGATGTCTTTCATGAGGACCGGGAGGCCCGTGGACGCGGCTCGCCGCAGGAGATCGAGGTGGCCCCGGAAGATCCGCGGCTCCGTGAGGATGGACAGCGCGAGCGGATTTGCCGCCGCGATCCGGGCCAGGAGGAAATCGAACTCCGCGGGGTCTCTGACGAGCGGAATCGTGGGCGAAGCAAACTTGATCTCGGCAATCACGTCGGAGCGGCGGGGCGCGGCGCGGAGAATACCGGAGAGAGAGGGACTTCGGGCTCCCGAGGGCCGGACATCGTAGTAGCCTTCGTCGAGAAGGCTTTCCGCATTCCGGACGAGACGTTCCAGCTCATCCATGGCCATCGACCACCGAACGATCGCCGTTCGTCGCCTTCACAAGGGTCCGCAAGGTCTCGAACGCTTTCCCGGAGTCCAAGGCTTCCGTCGCGAGGGGCATCGCTTCGAGGAGCGAGGAAGCTTTCCCGGCGACCTGAATCCCGGCGGCCGCATTGACAAGGAGCATATCCCGCTTCGGTCCGCGTTCTCCTTGCAGGATCCGCAACGCCTCGTTCGCGGCACTCTCCGGGTCCGACCCGGCGAGCCTTCGCGGGTCCACGCGCTCGAAGCCGAGGTCCTCCGGCTTCAGCATGAACTGACGCGTCACCCCGTCGACGACCTCCGCGACGATCGTCGGGCAGCAGAGGCAGATCTCGTCCATCCCCGCCTGGCCATAGACGATCAGGGCGTGTTCGAGCCCGAGCCGAGCCGAGACTTTGGCCATTAAGGGGACCAGGTCCGGACTGAAGACGCCGAGGAGATGCCCCTTCGCCCCGGCCGGATTGGTCAGTGGGCCAAGAATGTTGAAGACCGTCCGCAAGCCGATCTCCTTGCGCGGTCCCATCGCGTACCGCATCGCGGGATGAAATTTCGGCGCGAACATGAAGCACAGGCCGTGGGCCTGAAGGACTCGCTCCACCGCCGCTGGCTCGAGATCCATGGAGATGCCGAGGGCTTCGAGGAGGTCGGCACTGCCGCAATGGCTCGTGATCGCCCGGTTCCCATGCTTGGCGACGACCACGCCCGCCGCGGCGACGACGAACATGGCGATCGTGGACACGTTGAACGTCGTCAGGGGAGCGCCTCCGGTGCCGCAGAGGTCGACGACGCGGCCGTTCGGTGGCGGACGGATCGCCGCGCATCGTTCCCGCATCGCCGTGGCCATGCCCGCGATCTCATCGGGCCCCTCCCCCTTCATCCGGAACCCCAGGAGGAACGCGCCGATCTGGGCCGGGGTCGCCTGCCCGTCCATGATCTCCGCCATCGCGTCGTGTGCGCCTTCGTATCCGAGAGATCTCCCGGTCGCCAAGTCCGCGATTGCCTCGCGGATCATCGGCGGGCCCCCTTCAGGAAATTCCGTAGGAGGTCGGGACCTTCCGGCGTCAGAATCGATTCCGGGTGGAACTGGACGCCTTCGACGGGATGCTTCCGGTGCCGCACCGCCATGATTTCCCCGTCGTCGGCGGTCGCGCTCACCTCCAGGTCGCGCGGCAAGGACGCACGGACGATCGCGAGGGAGTGATAGCGGCCTGCGGCCATCGGGTTGGGCAAGCCCTCGAAGATCGTGCGACCATCGTGCCGGACGACGCTCGCCTTCCCATGGCGGATCCTCGCCGCGGGCTCGACCGTCCCGCCGTAGGCCGTCCCGATGCCTTGATGACCGAGGCACACGCCGAGCGTCGGTGTCGAGGGGCTGAGCTCCCGCAGGATGTCCGCACACACGCCGAAATCCCGCTCGTTCGTCGGACGCCCGGGTCCCGGCGACAGGACGATCGCGTCGGGCGCGAACCGCCGGACTTCCTCCAAGGTGATCCCGTCGTTGCGGTAGACCGACGGGTCCGCCCCGAGCTGCCCGATCGCCTGATAGAGGTTGTATACGAACGAATCATAGTTGTCGATGACCAGGACCCTCATACGGCCGCCTCCCGGAGCGCAACGCGGAGGCCTTCGAGCTTCTGCTCCGTCTCCATCCACTCGCGGGCCGGATCCGAATCCGCCACGATCCCCGCGCCGGCCTGCATGTAATACGTCGGACCGTCCGCGAACAAAGTCCGGATCGCGATGGCCGTATCCATGTTGCCGTTCAGCGAGAGGTACCCGACAACCCCGGCATAGGGACCGCGAGCGGTCCCCTCGAGGGCATGGAGGATCTCCATCGCTCGCGGCTTGGGCGCGCCACTCACCGTTCCGGCGGGGAACATGGCCGCGAACGCATCGAGGGAATCCCTCCCGGGAGCGAGTTCCCCCTCCACGCGGGAGACGAGATGCTGGACGTGGCTGTACCGCTCCACGCTCATGTATTGCGGGACGCGGATGCTCCCGAACCGGCAGACCTTCCCGAGATCGTTCCGACCGAGGTCCACGAGCATGTTGTGCTCGGCCCTCTCCTTCTCGTCTGCCAGCAACTCCCGCCGGAACCGCTCGGTCTCCGGGAGGGTCGTTCCCGAGGGCCTCGTCCCCGCGATCGGGAACGTCGTCGCGGTGAGATCCTCCACCCGCAAGAGCATCTCCGGGCTCGCGCCGATGACCCGTCGCACACCGAAGTCCAGGTAATACATGTAGGGGCTGGGATTCATCGCCCGGAGGGCCTCGTAGAAGGCGAGGGGATCCCCCGCCATGCGACCGTAATCCCGGCGGGACAGGACGACCTGGAAGGCGTCGCCTTCGGCGATTGCCTCCTTCGCGGTCCTCACCGCCTCCATGAACCGCCCTTGGCCAATCTGCGGCTTCGGAGGATCGGCGTGCAGTTCCGGTTCGGTCTTCGCCGCCTTCGGCAGGTCCTCCACGCGGGAGCGGCCGTGGCTGAAATACTCCGCCCGCCGGAGGACATGATCGACGATCACGCCGTCGAGATAGAGCCCGAACTCGAATTCCGGGAAGGGCGAGTCGGCGTGCGCGGGCACCGAATCGAGATTGCGAACGAATTCGTACGACACGTATCCAACGAGGCCGCCGACATATCGTCCGGGGATGCCCGACGCGTCATGTTTCGCGAGAATGGACCGGAGCGCCGCGATCGGCCGGTCCGTCTTGATTGTCTCGCCGTTCGACCGCAGCACGCCGGCGCGGTACGAGATGATCATCTCGGGATCGAAGCCCACGAAGGTCCGCTCCGCAAGCCGCGCCGGCCCGGAGAGGCTCTCGAGGATGAACGCGTGCGGGTGGTCGTCCCGCGAGGCGGCGAACAGCGAATAGGGATCGAGGCCCGGATCGAGCGGGACGCGCTTCATCCGGCCGCCTCCAGCGGGATCGGGCGATTGCTTCCGAACACGACCTCAGCGATGCGGTGGGCCGCGGCGGCAGGG
>VBLT01000017.1 GCA_005878615.1 Methanobacteriota archaeon | reverse complement strand
CCGGGGCCTTCGCGAGTTCCTGGAGGATGCGCCACGCCAACGGCGAAGCGACCGCCCCGACGCGTTCCGGCCGATCCAGGAGGGCGGCCTCTCGCCCCACCGTACCCTGGGCACTCTCCTCAATGAGCCACCGGCGGACCACGCGGGACGCAAGAGTTCTCATCTATTAAGGATTTTGTAATGGTTATCGGAGAGTTTTAGGAGAGTCTTTAATACCCAATGCTCTTTGGCAGAGACATGCAGCGCGGGACGTGCCCATCCCTACCCTTCGTCAAGGCATCGATGGCCTTCTTGACGGCCATGGGGAGGCGGGCCCAATGAAGGCGGTCATCCTTGCGGCCGGCGAGGGAGCGCGCATGGGCCCCTTCACCGCCTCGGTCCCAAAGGTCATGATCCCCGTCGGCAACCGACCGCTCCTCGAGTCCACGGTCCAGGCCCTCGTCGAGAACGGGGTGCGGGACCTCGTCCTCGTCGTCGGATATCGGCGCGAGCGAATCCAATCCCATTTCCAGGACGGCAAGGCGTTCCACGCCCGCATCACGTACGTAACGCAGACGAAGCAACTGGGCACCGCCCACGCCGTCGCCGAGGCCCGGTCCCATCTGGAGGGACCGTTCCTCGTCCTGAACGGGAGCAACCTCGTCGACGGGCGGTTCGTCGAGGACCTCCTCGGGAGCGGCGGAAAGCCCGCGGTCCTGATCACGCAGAGTGAGAGGCCGCGATCCTACGGCGTCGCCACGGTCGAAGGGGACCGGCTCGTCGCGATCACGGAGAAGCCGGTCGAGATGATCTCGAACCTCATCAACACCGGCGCGTATGCGCTCGACGAGCGGATCTTCGAGGAGATCGATCGGCTCGCGAAGGACGGGAAGCACGATCTGCCGAGCGCCGTCTCGGCCCTCGCCCAGCGGACCCCGGTCCTCGCGATCCGGACGGAAGGCACCTGGGTCGACGCCCTCTATCCGTGGGACCTCCTCCGGCTCAATGCGACGGCCCTCAAGGGAACCCACGAGGTGCGCTCCGGGACGATCGAACCGGCGGTGACGATCCGCGGCCGCGTGTCGATCGGCGACGGCTGCGTGATCCGATCGGGCGCCTACCTGCAAGGACCGCTCTCCCTCGGCCCCGGCTGCGAGATCGGCCCGAATGCGGTCCTCCTCCCGTCGACGAGCCTCGGGAAGAACGTCCGCATCGGCGCGCACACGAGCGTCGCGAATTCGATCCTGATGGACGACGTGATCTTGGGCCCGGCCAGCGTGGTGCAGGACGGGGTCATCGGGTCCGGCGTCGTGGCCCGCGCGGGCCTCCTCGCGGCCGCGGGGGCCGGCGACGTCCAGATCGAGGGCGAATGGCACGCCGTGCCACAGTTGGGCGCCCTCATCGGGGAGGACGTCGAGATCGCGAACGGCGTGAGCGTGGCCCCCGGCACGATCATCAACGAGCGGGCCCGCATTGAATCCGGGGCGAGGCTTCGTGGCACGATCCCCTCCGGCGCGGTGGTCCTCTAGATGTGCGGGATCGTCGGATACGCGGGCCGGCGCAACGCCTTGCCGATCCTGCTCGACGGGCTCAAGCGCCTCGAGTACCGCGGGTACGACAGCGCCGGGGTCGCGATCGTCGGGAGCGGCCTCCAGGTCGTGAAGGACAAGGGATTCATCGCGAACCTCGAGGCGCAGCTGCCGCCCCTGATCGGTTCGACCGGATTCGCCCACACGCGCTGGGCGACCCACGGCGCGCCCTCGAAGGTCAATGCCCATCCCCACATCGATTGCACGGGGAAGATCGCCCTCGCCCACAACGGGATCATCGAGAACTACGCGGCCCTCCGCGAGAAGCTCGAGTCGCGGGGCCACAAGTTCGTCAGCCAGACGGACACGGAGAGCCTCGTCCACCTGATCGAGTCGTATTACGAAGGGAATCTCGAGGAGGCGACCCGCAAGGCCCTGCACGACGCCCGCGGATCCTATGCGATCCTGGCGATCCACGCGGACGAGCCGGGCAAGGTCGTCGGCGCCCGGAACGAGAGCCCGCTCGTCGTCGGCGTCGGCCCGGACGAGAACTTCCTCGCGTCCGATGTCCCCGCCCTCCTGCGGTACACGGACCGCGTGCTGTACGTCATGGACCGCGAGATGGTCGTCATCACGCCGAACGACGTGTCGATCCAAGATATGGAAGGGAAGCCGATCCATCGGGACCCGCAACGGATCACGTGGTCCCTCGAGGACGCGGAGAAGGGCGGCTTCGACCATTTCATGCTGAAGGAGATCCACGAGGCGCCGAAGGCGATCCACGAGACGTTGCTCGGGCGCCTCGCGAACCTCGAGGTCGACGGCTTCCTGTCCCAGGGCGTCACGAGCGTCAAGCTCGTCGCCTGCGGCACGTCCTACCACGCGGCCCTCGTCGGCAAGTACGTCTTCGAAGAGATCGCGCGCATCCCGGCCTCCGCGGAGCTGGCGTCGGAATATCGGTACAGCCAGGGTCCCTCGGAACGCCCCCTCGTGATCCTGATCTCCCAGAGCGGCGAGACCGCCGACACCTTGGGCGCGGCCCGCGAGGCCCGCCGCCGCGGTTCCAAGACCCTGTGCATCTCGAACGTCGTCGGCTCGAGCCTCACGCGGGAGACGGACAAGACGATCTACACGCGGGCCGGAATCGAGATCGGCGTCGCGGCGACGAAGACGTTCATCGCGCAGCTCGTGGCCTTGTACCTGATCGCCTTGAAGCTCGGACAGGATCGGGGGGCCCTCGGCTACGACGAACTCGACCGCCTGAAGGACCAGCTCCGTTCCCTCCCGCGGGCCGCCCAGTACGTGCTCGACCGGGCCGATGAGATCCGCAACCTGGCGAAGAAATACGGGAACGCGAGGGACGTGTTCTACATCGGCCGCCATGCGAACTACCCCGTCGCCCTCGAGGGGGCCCTGAAGCTCAAGGAGATCTCGTACATCCACGCGGAAGCCTACGCCGCCGGAGAGTTGAAGCACGGACCCTTGGCCCTCGTGACCCCGGCCACTCCGGTCATCGCCGTGGCCGTCCAAGATCCGACCTACGAGAAGATGCGCTCGAACATCGGCGAGGTCTCCGCGCGCGGTTCGCCGGTCCTCGCGATCGGGACGGAAGGCGACAAGGAGCTCCCGAAGTTCGTGGACGACGTGTTCGAGGTGCCCAACCTGCCGTGGGTCCTCTCGCCGGTCCCAGTCAGCGTCGCCCTCCAGCTGTTCGCCTACGAGGTCGCGAAGATGCACGACTGTCCGATCGACAAGCCGCGGAACCTCGCGAAGAGCGTCACGGTCGAGTGAAGGATTCGTACGCTCCGAGTTGAGTCAACGTTCATCCGACCAACGTCGTCTCCTGGAGCATGGCCACGATCGAGGTCGTGCGGAGCCGCGAGTTGCATCGCGGCGATTCCACGGAAGGGATCGTCCGGGAGCGCGCGTTCGAGGACGACCGGGCGGTGGTCGGTCGTTCGCGAATCTCCGGAGGCGTCGTCTCGGCGTGGCACCATCACGGCACGCGGCACCTCTACGGGTTCCTCGTGGCGGGGCGAATCCGGTTCGACTACGGGCCCGCGGGCCGCGAGTTCGTCGCCCTGACGATTGGGGACTTCTTCCACATCCCGCCGGGGCTCGTGCACCGAGATGTGAACCCCGATCGGAGGGAGGAGGCGGTCGTTGTGCACGTCACCGTCGGACAGGGGCCAACCGTCGTGAATGTCGCCGGGCCTCGCGGCTGAGGGAGGACTCGACGTCACGGCCGCCGCGGACCGTTCGACCCCGGGAGCACCGTGTCCGGCGGGACCGTCGCAAGGCCGCCGGCAGCGGGTTCAGGGAGGGATTTCTCTCCGCGGCCGACGACGTAGGCCCCGGCCAGGATGAGGGCGCCTCCCGCCAGCGTGAATCCGTCCAGCGAATCGTGTAGGAAGAGGAACGAGAGGATCGCCGCGACGACGACCTCGAGGAGGATCAGGAGCGCCGAGATCGTGGGCGAGATCGTCCGCATGCTCGCCACGTAGAGCATGAGCGGCCCGAACGTCGGCACGAGCCCGAGGTACGCGATCCCCAGCCATCCGGTCTCGCTCCGCGGGATCGGAGGCCGGAAGGCGAGCAGCGGGACCGCCGCGACCACGGCGCTCGTCGCGAGGATGCCGGCGGTCAGGGCGATGTAGTCCCCGCCCCGGTCGACGCGCCACTTGACGCCGGCGACGTAGAAGGCCCATATGAAGCCCGCGAGGAACACCAGGAGGTCGCCGGCGAACTGGCCTCCGCCTAAACTCGCGGGATCCAATTTCGTCGCGAGGACGACGACGCCGAAGAGGCCGATCAGGATCCCCGCGACCTTCTCCCGTGATACCGTCTCTCCGAAGAAGAGGACCATGAGGATCGCGATGAACACGATGTTCACGTTGACGAGGAGGGCCGTCTTCGACGCGGTCGTGAGGAGGATGCCTTCGTTCTGGAGGTCGAAGCCGATTGCATTCACGGCCCCGAGGATCCAGACGATCGGCTCCCGGAAGATGCGGCGGTCGAGCCGACCCATCGCGGCGAGGACCAGCAGCCCGAGGGAGGCGCCCAGGGCCATCCGGGCGAAGGTCAGGAACAGCGGATCGACGGTGTCGACGGTGAGCTTGCTCCCGGGGAACGAGGTGCCCCAGAGGACGCTCGCGAGGAGGATCAGGCCGACATCCCGTCGACGCGAGGCCATCGGACGGCCCGAGGAAGCGATGGGCCATATGCGTTTCGCCGCCGAACGTCCGCGTCGCCCGGGCGGCCTTTATGACCCGGCCGGCCGTTTACCGAGGGCCGATGGCAGGGGAGCAGCTTCTCCTCGACTTCGCGGTCATCCTGATCGCGGCCGAGATCGGCGGATCCGCCTTCCGTCGGATTCGACTGCCGCGGGCCGTCGGGATGCTCGTGGCGGGCATCGTGCTCGGGCCCTTCACCCCCGGGTATTCCGTCCATCAGCCCGCGGTCGCAGACCTGGCCGTCCTCGGCGCGGTCTTCCTGATGTTCACGACCGGGCTGTCCTTCGACATCCGGGGCTTTCGGAAACTCGGCGCATGGCCGTTCCTGCTCGCGATTTCCGGGGTGGCCGCGTCGTTCCTCGGAGGACTGGTGCTCGGCCTCGCGTTCGGCTGGGCGTTCCTGCCCGCGACCTTCCTCGGGCTCATCCTCACCTCCACGAGCACGACGTTGAGCCTGAAGCTCCTCGCGGACTCCGGCTACGGAGCGGTCCGAGGGGCCGACCTCATCACCGCCTCGATCCTGATCGACGACATCGTCGCCCTGTCGCTGATGACGTTCGTGGTGGGCCTCGCGTCGCCGTCCCCGCTCCCTCCGCTGTACGTCCTCGCCGGGCTCCTCGGCGTCCTCGGCCTCGCGGCCTTCCTCGTCTTCGTCGGGAGCCATGCCCTCCCTCCGGTCTTGCGGGCGACCGACTCGGTCTCGCCGAGCAGCGTGATCATGGTCGCGCTGTCCTTCGGCCTCCTCATCAGCTTCGCCTTCGCCGTCCTCGGCCTGCCGCCCCTCGTCGGGGCGTTCTTCGCGGGGAGCATCGTCGCGAGCACGGAGTACGGCCCGCGGGTCTCCCGCCATATCACGCCGGTCGCCGCCGTCTTCATGGGGGTCTTCTTCGCGAGCATCGGATTCCTGATCAACCCCTGGACCATTCCGGGCGTCCTCCTCCTGTCCTTCGCCGCGACGGGCGTCGCGGCCGCCGCGAAATTCGTCCCCGGCCTCCTGATCCTCCCACGGGCGGCCGGCGTTCGGGCGGAGGCGGTTTGGCCCCTCGCGGCGTTCCTGATCCCCCGGGCCGAGATCTCCCTCATCATCGCGCAATATGGGGTGACGATCGGGGTGACCGGCGATCTCCTCCCGATCGCCATGGCCGTGATGATCGGCACCGCGGTACTCCCCACCCCGATCGGCGAGTGGGCGAAGCGGCGGGCCGCGGCGCAGGAGCCGGCCCAGACCGACCCCACATGAACGCCGAAATAGCTTAAGCCCCCTTGACTATTCCACGGCGCTGGGTCGAGGAGGAGCCGGATCGCGGATTGGTCCTCTCTCAGGACCGATCTTCGGCCCGCGATGAGACAAGGACGGGTCGTGGAAAGATGTCGGAACCAGTTCAGGCGGAGGCGCCGCCCGCCGCGCCGCGAAGTCGGAGAAAGGTGCTTGCGATCGGGATCGCCTTCCTCGTCATCCTGGTCGGGGTCGCGGCTGCGGCGGTCTACTACCTCACCTTGCCGACGCCCTTCGGCGGGACCATCAAAGTCGGCTTCAGCATTTCTCTGACCGGCCAATTCAACGTCGAGGGAAAGAATTCGCTCAACGGGATCAAGACGGTCCTCAATTGGATCAACGGCCATGGCGGCGTCACCGTCCAGGGGAAGGTGTACAACTTCAGCCTCGATTACTACGACGACCAAAGCACACCAGGAAACATCGGGACGTTGTACCCACGCATCATCCAAAACGACAACGCGACCTTCCTGCTCGCACCCTACAGCAGCGGCCTCACGACGGCGGCCGCGCCCCTCGCGGACTCGTACGATAAGGTCATGATGTCGCATGGGGGGTCCTCCGACGTCATCTGGACCGGATCGACGCGGCGAAACTTGGTCGAGGTCCTGAGCCGGGCGTCCATCTACCTGAAAGGCGCCGTGGACTGGCTCCACGCGAACCACCCCAGCGACAAGATCGCGGCACTCTACGCGGCCGATTCGTTCTCCACCTTCGCCACGCAGGCGGCCCTCGGCTATGCGCAATCGTTGAACATGGCCGTCGTCTATAACCAGTCCTACCCGACGACGGCGACGGACCTCTCAACCCAGCTCACGGCCGCGAAGAATGCGGGCGCGGACGACCTCATCGGAGGAGGCCATTACACCGACGGGCTGTTGATCATGAACCAACTCAAGACGACCTGGAATGCGCCTCCCCCGAAATTCGTCTCGCTGCTGGTCGCCGTCACGGAGCCCGCGTTCCAGAGCCAACTCGCGGGCAGCGCGAACAACGTGACGGGTCCATCCCAGTGGGAGACGGCGGTGACGTACAGCCCGACCTTCGCCCAATCGGCCGGGTTGAGCTGGTACGGGCCGACGCCGGCCGAGTTCACCCAATTGTACGGGAGCCTGAACAACGGGGATGTGCCGGCCTACCACGCGGCGGAAGCGGGCGCCTCCCTGCTGGTCCTGGCGAACGCGATCCAACGGGCGAACAGCTTCAACACGACGGCCGTCCGGGCGCAGCTCGGCAGCATGCACATCATGGACTTCTTCGGGGAATTCCAGATCGACTCTCGCGGCCTGCAGGTCGCGCACTCGATGGTCCTGGTGCAGTGGCAGGCGGGAGCGAAGAAAGTCGTGTTGCCCGCGGACATCGCCGACGGGTCGTGCCAATACCCCTACAGCGGCGCGTAGGTCAGGGGCCGGGGAGCCCATGGCCGACTTCGTGGCGCTCTTCCTCACAGACCTAGTGCTCGGCCTCTTGCTCGGCTGCGTCCTCGCCGTCATCGCGCATGGGTTGAACATCATCTGGGGCGTCGCGAAGGTCGTCAACGTCGCCCATGGGGAATTCATCATGCTCGGGGCGTACGGGGCGTATTTCCTCTACCTGTACGGCGGATTCAATCCCCTCCTCAGCGTCCCGATCGACGCGGCGATCGGCCTCGTCGTGGGCATGGGTTTCTACTTCGGCTTCCTGTACCGCGAGCTGCGCGGCAAGGAGTCCATGGGCCTCCAGAGCGAGCTGGTCACCCTCGTCTCGACGTTCGGGCTCTCCCTCGTCATCGTCAACATCGCCCAATCGATCTGGGAGCATCCCGTCGGAATCTTGTGGAGCCCCGGGGCGGCGCAGGTCGGGCCCGTCCCCGTCCCCTTCGGGGGTCTCTATGTCGCGGTCGTCTCCGTCGCCCTGATCGCGCTCACGGACCTGTTTCTCACCCGGACCTATCTGGGCAATGCGATCCGAGCGTACACCCAGGACATCCCGGCGACGCAACTCATGGGGATCAATCCGACCGTCGTGGCCGCCGTCGGGATCGGGATGGGATTCTCCGTGACGATGGCCGGCGGGGCCCTGCTGACCGTCTGGCTACCGACGGGGATCGATCCCACGAAGATTGGAATCCTCTATGCCCCGATCAGCTTCGTCATCGTGGTCCTCGGCGGACCCGGAAAGATGTGGGGCAGTTTGGTCGGAGGCCTGACGATCGGCCTGATCATCAACGTGGGCCAGCTGTTCCTCGGAGGGAGCATCGCCCTGGCCACCGCGGTCGCCGTCCTGACGCTCATCCCGATCCTCCTGTTCCGGCCCGAGGGAATCCTTCGATGAGGCGGCTTTCCCTCCGGACCCTGGGGCCCACGCTGTTGGGGATCCTGGCCTTCCTGGGAGTCCTCGCGGCGATCGCGGGCCGGATGCCGCTGGTCCTCTTGACCTTGGTCATCAACCTCTTGATTTTCGCGGCCCTCGCGTATTCGATCAACTTCATCACGGGCCTGACGGGATATGTGAGCTTCGGGCATGTCTTGTTCATGGCCGTCGGAGGCTACGGCCTCGCCTACGGCGTCGGGACGCTGCATTGGCACCCCGTCGCGGGGGTCGCCCTCGGGGCCCTGGTGAGCCTCGCCCTCGCCCTGGGAATCGGCGCCGTCACGTTGCGCTTCCGCGGCGTCTACTTCGCGATCGCGAGCCAGGTCACGGCGCTCGCCGGGTTCTACATCGTCCTCGAAGTCCAGGAACTCGGGGGCGGCCAGGGCATCGTGCTCAACGTCGGGTTCGAACCGATTGCCTGGTTCTACACGATCTGGGTGATCCTGGCGATCGAGGTCGGGATCACGTACTGGATCACCCACGGGCGACTGGGATACGGAATCCGTTCGATCCGGGCCGACGAGGATGCGGCGAAGACCGTCGGGGTCCATGCAGCGGCCCTCAAGCTCGTGCTCTTCGCCATCAGCGGCCTCTTCGCGGGGGCCGCCGGGGGCGTCTACTACTGGCAAGGCTCGGGAATCTTCCCGAACGAAGCGTTCTCCCTCACCTTCTCGTTGATCATGCTCGCGATGATCGTAATCGGGGGCATGGGGACGCTCCTCGGACCCCTCTTCGGGGCCGTGGCGGTGTACTTGTCTTCCCAATATTTCCTGACCGTGCTGATCGGCTTCGAATTCGTCATCATCGGCGTCCTCGTCGTCGTGATCGCCCTCTTCCTCCCGGAAGGGATCGTCGGGACCCTCCGGAAGTACGTGCCGGAACTCCGGGGCCTGATCGAATGAAGCGAACCCTCGCGGTCTCGAACGTCCACAAGTCTTTCGGCGGCGTGCGCGCGGTCCGCGGCGTCTCCCTGGCGCTGGAGGAGGGGCACGTCCTCGGCCTGATCGGACCGAATGGATCCGGGAAGACGACCCTCTTGAACCTGATCGCCGGCGTCGCGAAACCATCGAAGGGAGAAATCACCCTGGACGGCCGTCGGATCGACGGCCTGGCGCCCCATCGGATCGTGGCGGCCGGGATCGCGAAGACCCACCAGATCCCCCGGCCCTTCCTCTCGATGACCGGCCGGGAGAACGTTGCCGTGGCCGCGCTCTATGGAAGCAACAAGACGCGGGACCTGCCGGAGGCGATGGAGACGGCGGGTCGGGTCCTCGGCCTCGTTGGCTTGGCGGGCAAGGAGGACGTCGCCTCGTCCAACCTGACAGTTCAGCAACGGAAGCGACTCGAATTCGCTCGGGTCCTCGCGACCGGCGCGCGGATCCTCCTCCTCGATGAGATCTTCGCCGGACTCTCGCCGGACGAACTCCGCGATGCGGTCGCTCTGTTCGCGCGCTTGCAGGGGGAGCTGGGATTCGGAGCCCTCGTCGTCGAGCATGTGATGCGAGCGGTCCTGACGGTGTCGCAGCACGTCGTCGTGATGGAGGAAGGCTCGAAGATCGCGGAGGGAACGCCCCAAGAGGTCGTCCAGAATCCTGCGGTAATCGAGGCCTATCTGGGACCGGAGGCCGGCCGTGCTCCGCCTTGAGGGAATCACCGCGGGCTACGAAGGCACCCGGGTCCTGCGGGACATCGGGCTCGAGGCGAAGGAGGGCATGGCGACCGTCCTCATCGGGCCGAACGGGGCCGGGAAGTCCACGACGCTGAAGGTGATCAATGGCCTCCTCCACCCGACCGGGGGACGGGTCGTGTTCCAGGGAAATGACATCACGAAGATTCCGGCCCACGAACGGGCGGCCCGCGGCATCGCGTCGTGCCCGGAAGGTCGACGCCTCTTCCCCCTCCTGACCGCGGAAGGGAACCTGCGCCTCGGTGCCTACTCGCCGCGCGGCCGCGCCGCGGCCGAGGAGACCCTGGCCTCCGTCTACGATCTGTTCCCTCGACTCCGCGAACGCGCGAACGTGAAGGCGGGACGCCTCAGCGGGGGGGAGCAGCAGATGGTCGCCATCGGAAGGGCCCTGATGTCGAAGCCCACGATCCTCGTCCTGGACGAGCCGAGCTTGGGCATCGCCCCCAAACTGGTCTCCGAGATTTTCGAGAAGATTCAGCAGCTGCGGAAAGGAGGCTTGACGGTCCTCATGGTCGAGCAGAACGCGTATCAGGCCCTTCGGATTGCGGATTTCGGATACGTCATGCAGGAAGGCCGGATCGTGATGGACGGCCCGCCGGACCGGCTCTTGGACTTGGAGGACCTGCGGAAGGCCTACTTCGCGATCCCTTGAGGACATCCCCGGACCCGTAAACCGAACACCTCGGAGGCGGGGAGGCGTTCAAGGACCCGCGCGTTCGAGGATCCGCTTGGCCCAACGGTGGTGAACGGCGTCGACCAAGCGGCCCCCGAGTCGAATCGCGCCCTTGCCCGCACGGGCGGCGGCCTCGTAGCTTTCGACGATCTCCTTCGCGTTGCGGAGCTCGTCCGCGGTCGGCGAGAACACT
>VBLT01000107.1 GCA_005878615.1 Methanobacteriota archaeon | reverse complement strand
GAGGTCCATACGCTCGCCCCGTCAGTACAGCTCCGCCGCCCGTTCCTCTTCGGGCTGCTTCAGCTTCGCCTCGATCGCCTTGAGTTCCACCCGGGAGCGGTCTCGGACCTCTTCATAATGCGACCGGGCGCCGGCCGACTGCATCCGCATCCGACGTTCCGCGTCCTTGATCGCTCGGCGCAGGCTCTCCCGCTTCTCCGCCAGCTCTTGGAGCTGCAGCCGGACGCGATGGTCCCGCTCCTCTTCCGTCAGGAGTTCGCCGGGCCCGGGTTTCGGGACCCGCGCGAGGGACGGATGCACCTTCGCCATCCACGGGTACGCACCGCGCCACCAGCCGAAGGCGAAGAAGGCGAGCGAGAGGCCGATCAGTCCGCCCGCGATGTTCGGCGTGACAACGTAGCCGAGATTGGTCGCCTCGTTGACGCCGAGGGAGTTCAGGAAGAACGACCAGAAGACGGTCACCGCGATCGAGAGGACGAGGCCGAGCGTGAGCCGGTACAGACCGTCGTACTCCCGGTCCAGCTCCCCCTTGCGGGGATACAGGGCGTTGATGAGGAGGTATCCGGGGAGGAAGAAGAGGAGGATGAGGGCCCCGATCACGCGCGCCGTCGCGGCGATGGCGCCGAGGACATCGTCCGGCAACGCGACTTCACCAGCCGGAGTCTATTTGAAGGTTGTGCGGCGGACGATTCTCGGAGGGAAAGGCTTAGGCCGCGGCACGCGGCATCGTTCGGCGGCGCCATGAAGACGGACCGGGGTCGCGTCAAGACGTACGTCCGGAGCTTGGACGACATCCTCGAAGGTGGCCTCCCCGCGGGATTCGTCGTCCTCCTCAACGGCGCGCCGGGGACGATGAAGTCGTCGTTCGCCTTCTCGATCCTGTACCAGAACGCCCTCCGGGAGGGCCGCAAGTCGGCGTACTTCACGCTGGAGCAAGGCAAAGGCCTCACCTTGGAGCACATGGCCTCGCTCGGGATGACGGATCCCGCGGCCAACGCGAACATCACGACGCTCGACATGGGGAACATCCGGAAGAATCTGAATTACCTCCAAGGCCGGGACACGTGGCTCGACCTGTTCAAGATGTACTGCACGAATGCGATGAAGGCCGATTCCCACGCCGTCCTCGTCGTCGACTCCCTCGACGTGCTCGAGGCGATGGCGAAGATGGAGGACCGGCGATCCGAGCTGTACTTCCTCTTCGAATGGTTGCGGGGCCTTGGCCCGCTGATCCTGCTGATCTCCGAGAAGCCGCTGGGATCCGGGTCGGGCGTTCATCCGCCGGAGGAGGCCTACCTCGCGGATGGGATCATCACATTCGAGATGCACCCGACGTCAGACTTGTTCGTCCAACGACGGCTCCGCGTGGTCAAGATGCGTTCGACAAAACATGAGACCGGATATTACGCGTTGTCCTTCGACGACGGCGGCTTCGACATCACCCGCGCCGTCACCGGAACGTCGTAAGGTGGCCGGCGGTCCCTCCTGATTTCGGCCCCCATAATGTCACACGCGGGAATGTCCCCGGTAGGCCTTTATACGGGCCGGGAGGATGGCTTCGGGTCCGCACGGCCCCCCAGGTCGAGGCGGTTCAGTCGCCGACCGGTGACCCATGGCCCAGACGACCCGCCCGGAGGTCCCGAGGCCGAGCGGCGCCCCCCCTTTCGCCGCCCTCGTGATCGACGGAAACGAGGAACATCAGATCCTCAGCGTCGCCGCCCTCACGCGGCGCGGCGGCCTCGTCCGCACGGCCGCCTCGGGGAGGCAGGCCCTGCAACTGGCGATGGCGCACCCCTTCGATGTGCTGGTCATCGGCAGCAAGCTCCGCGATTCGACGGGAGTCGAGGTCCTCAAACTCCTCGCGGAGCGGTTCCCCACGATCCCGAAAATCTTCGTCGTCCCGCCCGATGGGGAAGAAGCCGCCCTCCAGGCTTTGAAGTCCGGGGCGATGTCCTACATTGTCAAGACGCCGCGATACACGGAGCTCCTCCCGGCCATCGTGATGGAGATCGTCGCCGAAGGGAAGGCCCGGAAGCAGCTCGCGGAGTCGGAGCAGACCCAGGCGAAGGCCGTGACGGAGAAGAGGTCCGTCGAGGAGCGATTGTCGCAGAGCGAGAACCGGCTTCGGCTGATCCTCCAGCAAGCCCCGGTCCTCCTGTGGAGCACGGACGGGGACCTCCACGTGACGTCGGCCATGGGCGGCGGGTTCCGGACCCTCGACACGTCGCGGACCCAGGAGCGGGGCCTCACCCTCTTCGACTACTTCAGCGTCCGCGACGAGGACTTGGAGCCGATCGCCTCCCACCGTCGGGCCCTCGGCGGGGAGCGCGTCGCGACGCAGATCGAGTGGCAGGGACGGACCTATGACGTGCACATCGAACCCCTCCGATCACCGGAAGGGGCGATCATCGGGACCCTCGGTGTCGCGTTCGACGTCTCCGAACGCACGCGGACCGAGGAGACCTTGCGGCGGAGCGAGGAGCGATTCCAGCTGCTCGGACGGGCGACGAGCGACGTGGTCTGGGACTGGGACCTCCAGACGGATGGGCTCTGGGCGAACGAGAACTTCTCCAAAGTCTTCGGCTACCCCGCGGAGGAGATCGAGCCCACCGGCGCCTGGTGGACGGACCACCTGCATCCCGAAGACCGCGAGCGGGTCGTCACGAGCATCGACGAGGTCGTGCGGGGTGGCGGTTCCGTGTGGACCTCGGAGTACCGGTTCCGCCGCCGGGACGGGACGCACGCCACGGTCGTGGACCGGGGGTACGTCCTCCACGATTCCGCCGGCCATCCGGTCCGTGTCATCGGGTCCGCCATGGACGTGACGAAACGGCGCAAGACGGAGGCCATCCAGTCCGCCATCTACCGGATCTCCGAAGCCGCGAACAACGCGAAGGATCTCCCGGAGCTGTACGGTCAAATTCACAAGGTCGTCGGCGGGCTCATGCCAGCCGCGAACTTCTACATCGCGCTGGTCGACGACAAGCGGGAGACCCTCGAATTCCCGTACTTCGTCGACGAAGAGGAGGGAGCGCCCCCTCCCCAGAAGTTGGGCCGTGGACTGACGGAATACGTGCTGAGGACCGGCCGCGCGGTGCTGGCCTCGCCCGAGGTTTTCGACCGTCTCATCCGCGACGGCGAAGTCGCCTTGGTCGGGCCACCTTCCGTCGACTGGGTCGGCGCACCGCTCACAAGCCAAGGAAAAACGATCGGCGTGATCGTCGTCCAGAGCTATACGGAGGGCGTCCGCTTCTCCGAAGAGGACCGGAACGTCCTGAACTTCGTCGCCGAACAGATCGCCAACGCAATCGACCGGAAGCGGACCCAAGAACGCCTGCTCGAGAGGGAACGTCTTGCGACCATGGGCCAAATGGCGAGCTTCGTCGCCCATGAGCTGAACACGCCCCTCACGAGCATCTCCCTCCTCGCCTCGGCTGCCCGCAAGCGGGTGAAAAGTTCGGTTGTACTCGAGAAACTGGACAAGATCGACGCGGAACGACGGCGCGCCACAGAGATCATCCGCAGACTCCTGAGCCTGTCGAAGACGCGTGACATGACGATGGCCCCGACCGATCTCCGTTCCATCGTCGGAACCGCGGTGGAAAGCGAACGGCAAAAAATGAAGCCGGACGTGGCCCTTGAGGTTGATTTGGGTGAGAGGGAGGCGCGGGCCATGGTCGATCCTCCGCAGATCCAAGAGGTCGTCGGTGCCCTCCTGCACTACGCGGTCGGATCAACCGCGGGCGGAACGGTCCGAGTCCGAATCGAAGATCGACCGAACGGCGTTGCGATCGTTGTCTCAGACCCCGCGGGCGAGTGGTCGGAGGAAGCCCGGGCCCACTTGTTCGAACCTTACCCTGCAACGAAAGGCGAGGGCAGCGAGACCGGCCTCAGCCTCGTCCTGTCGAAACACATCGTCACCGGCCACGGAGGCACGATCGATGTGACCTCGGAGCCGGGCGTCGGGTCGGCCTTCACCGTCCTGTTGCCTCGCGCGGAGGCGGAATGAAGATCCTCGTCGCGGACGACGACGCGACGCTTCGAGACGAACTCGCGGGGCTCCTCAGCGAAGATGGGCATGAGGTCGTGACCGCGGCCGATGGCGCCGCCGCCTTGCAGACGGTGGACCGCGAGACGTTCGAAGTGGCCCTCCTGGACCTCCGGATGCCGAAGGCCACCGGGCTGGAAGTCCTCCACCGGCTGCGCGTCGTTCGGCCCGAGACCGCGGTGGTGATGGTCACCGGCGAAGGGACGATCGATACGGCCGTCGAGGCGATGAAGGGCGGGGCGATCGATTTCGTCGAGAAGCCCTACGACCTCGAGGCCCTCCGACGCACGTTGCACGCGGTCGAGGAGGAGCGCAAGGCCCGCGCCTTGTTCGGGGGTGCCGGCAGCGAAGCGAGCATTGAGAAGGTCCTCTCCGACGCCGCTGGCCGCCGGGCGTTGATCGCGGTGCTCGGGCCCAACGCAGGACCGCCTCCGGCCGGTGCCCGCGTCCTGCACATCGACGAGGAGAGTCGGCCTCCGGACATCTTCGCGCCGAAGCAATTGTACCACCTCAATTCAGCGATCGAGACCTTCGTGAGTGGCGCCGATCGACCCGTGATCTTTGCAGCCGACCTCTCCCTGCTGCAATCCGTGCACGGTCCCGAGGACGTCCGGGCGTGGATCCGCCACATGAGCGGACGGTGCGCCGCGAAAGACGGGACGTTGGTCCTTCGTTCGCGGGACCCCGAGATCGCCTCGGCGGTCGGTGGGAACGTTGAGGCCGGAGCGGCCCCCGAAGGCCTCCAAGGCATGCTCGAGTCCCTCGCGAACCCGATTCGTCGCGCGGTCGTCGGGTACGTTTCGGCGTCCGGCCCCGTCGCGTATTCCGGCATCCTCAAGAAGAACTTCGTCGACTCGTCGTCGAAGCTCTCGTTCCACCTCCAGAAACTTCAGACGGACGGCCTCCTCACGAAGGTCGACGGAGGCCGGTACGCCGTCACCGAATCCGGGCAGCGCGCGTGGCAGCTCGTCCGCGCCCTCTCCGAGCGCAAGATTCCGTCTTTGCTGATATCGAAAACGTGAAAATCGCCTCCCACGCCGTCGGGGGGCGCGCTTGTCAATCGGACTCAACTGGGCGCTATATATCGACCGGGCTCCATCGTTTCTCTCAGGAAGGACGATGATGATCCTGGCGCCGGAAAAGACGACGATGGCGGGCGCACGCATCCTGATCGTCGACGACGACGAAGGCGTGCGCGAGAACCTCGCCGAGCTGTTCGAACTAGTGGGCTATTCCATCCTCACCGCGGGGGGCGCGACGGAGGCGCTCCGGGCGCTCGGCCAGAACGACGTCGACTTGCTCCTCACCGACTATCGGATGCCAGGCCCGAGCGGCGTCGAGCTGATCGAGTCGGCGCGCCGCATGAAGCCCGAACTCCGCGCGATCCTCATGACTTCGTTCGGCGACACCTTCACCGAAATCGAGAGCGTTCGCCGCGGGGCGATCGGCTACGTCAACAAGCCGTTCGAGGCGGACGAGATCACCAACTTGGTGGCCCGGATCCTCTCGCTGCGGGGGACGTGAACCCGATGGAGCCGCTGCAACTCAGCCAGACCGTCATGGACCAATACGCGGTCCGGATCCTCATGGGGACCTTCGAACGGCCCGCGTCGGCCTTGGAGCTCAGCCGGCGGTTCGGCATTCCGATTGCCGCCTGCTACCGGAGGATCAAGGAGCTCGAGGGTCTGGGGCTCGTGTACTGCGAGCGAGAACTGCCCTCCCGCAACGGACGGGGCCTGCAACTCTTCCGGTCCCGCTTGAAGTCGGTCCGAATCGCCTTGGAGGATGGAAACCTCTGGGCCCGCGTCGAGGTCGGCCCGCCGGGGGTCCTCGCGGCGCCGCAGGGCGAAATCCGGGAGCAGACGTTGAACCTCCGCCCCGCCGCGGAGTCGGCGTAGGGCTTTGTACCGGCGCCAAGATTCCGCCGCATGGTCGACGCGACGACGTCCGTCGGTCGTTTGCGGGAGCACGTGCGCCAGTTCGTCCACGCGCGAGACTGGGAGCGGTTTCACACGCCCAAAGATCTCGCGATAGCGATCTCGATCGAGGCCTCCGAGCTCCTGGAACTCTTCCTGTGGGACGGCCTCGAGGCGTCGCCGCAGATGTCGTCGGAAGATCGGACCGCCGTCGGCGATGAACTCGCGGACGTGATGATCTACGGCCTCAGCTTGGCGAACGTCCTCGACATCGATCTATCCGACGCCATTTTGTCGAAACTCAAGAAGGACGAAGCGAAGTATCCGGCCGACCGGTTCCGCGGCCGGGCCCGCTGAGCGGGTCGCGAATTCAGGGACGGCCGCCGCTTCGATATCGGTCCGCCGTGACGAATCCCCCGTCGAGGCAGAGGGACCGGAGCGTTTCGTAGGCGAATTCCGCGAGCGGCTCCAAATTCACGACGTCCTCCATGTTGTAGGCCAACATGAGGTCCAAGGCGTCATCGTCTCCGCGCTCGTACGCGTGCCACAGTCGGATGGCGTCGATTCCCCGCAGCCCCGTCGTCTCGTCGCTCCGGGAGATTCCCATCTCCGCCTCGATCGACTTGAGTCCTCCCGCAAAACCCAGACGCCGAAGGGGATGGAGCAGGTCCATGTGGATCAGGCCCAGGCCGAATCGCGGGAACGCCTTCCGGAGGAAGGGCAGGTCGAACCGCGACCCGTTGAACGTGACGAGCAGCTTCGCACGGCGGACGGCGGCGGGCAACGCTTCCAAGTTCTCTCCCTGGACGAAGGAACGTTTCCGCCGGCCATCGTAGACGCCGACGACGGTCACTGCATGCCTCCCGAGAGACCACCCCGTCGTCTCGATGTCCAGGTAGAGGACGTGCGAGCGGAAGGCTTCGAACGCCCGCCATTGGTCCCGCGAGGGCAACTTGCGGGCGAAGTAACGATGACGGCCGGAGCGTAGCGCCTGCTGGGACCGTTCGATCTCGTCCTCCATGCGCTTGGCGAGCCGCGGCCCGATGCGGGGAGGCCGCCCCGTCGCGGAGAAATCGTCCCACGTGCGGACCCCTGACCGCCAGAGTCGTTCCTCCGTGCGATATCCGACTCCGTCGATGTGGACGAAGGTCTCCCGGATCATCCTCGATGCCGGAGCCGGAAGCCCTCCCCATATCCGTTCGGGAGAGATGGGCGAATGCGCGAGAAAGCCTAAATCGGAACGCCCCCATGGGCCGCGCGTGTTCGAGGTCCGCGACCGCGATGGCCTCGCTCGGATCGGTACGATCGAGACCCGTCACGGCCGGGTGACGACTCCCGCCCTCCTGCCGGTCGTGAACCCGAACCGACCGATCGTCTCCCCCGCGGATCTCGCGAAACGGTTCCACGCGGAGATCGTGATCACGAACGCGTACATCCTCGGCAAGGGCCCGAGTCGCGACCGCGTTCTTCGGGAGGGAGTCCACACGCTCCTGGGATTCCCCGGCGCCGTGATGACCGATTCCGGCGCCTTCCAGTCGCACGTCTACGGAGACGTCGACGTCACGAATGCGGAGGTGATCGAGTTCCAGAAGTCGATCGGCACGGACCTCGGGACGATGCTCGACGTCTTTTCCGAACCCTCGCATGATCGTGCCCGGGCCTCCGCCGACATCGACGAGACTATCCGCCGGGCGAAAGAGGCGGACTCCCTCCGCGGGGACATGGCCCTGGTCGGCGCGGTTCAGGGCGGTCTTCACCCGGACCTCCGGGAGCGATGCGCGCACGAGGTGTCGTCCCTCGGCGTCTCCGTTTGCGCGATCGGCGGCGTCGTCCCGCTCCTTGAGTCCTACCGATTCCGGGATCTTGTCGGGGTCATCGTCGCATCGAAGAAGGGACTGGACCCGTCGAAGCCCGTCCACCTCTTTGGGGCCGGGCATCCGATGGTGTTCCCGCTCGCGGTCCTCCTCGGATGCGACCTGTTCGACTCCGCGTCCTACGCGAAATATGCGCGCGACGGCCGCATGCTCTTCCCGGAAGGTACGCGCCGCGCATCGGAACTCCGCGAGAGCGGGTGCGCATGCCCCATCTGTACCGACCATTCGATGGCGGACATCGCCGCAGACGAGACCCTCCTGGCGGAGCACAACCTGCACGTCTGCTTCGCCGCGGTCCGCGAAGTCCGGCGGGCGATTGCTCAGGGCGACCTCTGGGAACTCGTCGAGCGTCGGGCGAGGGCGCACCCGGCCCTGCTCGGCGCGCTCCGGGAGCTCCGCCAGCACAACGCATTCCTCGAGGAGTCCGAGCCGATCTCTCGGCGAGGCGCCTTGTACTACGTCGGACCCGAAACGGCGCACCGGCCGATCCTGCATCGGTTCCGCCGGCGGGCGATCGAACGATATCGCCCTCCGCCGGCGAAAGGCCTGCTGGTCCTCCCGGAACGCGGCCGCCCGTTCTCGGAGACCTTCGCTCCGATCCTCTCGCAGGTCCTCCCGAAGGCGAGCGTTCATGCGATCGTGAAATCCCTGTGGGGGCCGGTCCCGATCGAGCTCGACCACGTGTGGCCCATGTCCCAGTCGATCGTCCCGGAGCGGCCCGACATCGAGTCGCTCGAGACGGCGGAGGTGTTCTTCCGGGAGTGGGCCGCCGGCGCCGGCTTCGACTTCGGCCTCCTTTGGGAGGGGCCGTCCACGCTCGACGAGCTCCGAGAGCGTGCCCCGGGCGGCCGGGTCCCCGACTGGAACGCGCTGCGGGTCCGCGCGACGGCCGAATTCCAGTTCGGCCTCGGCGCCGCGGACGTCGTCCTGAGGGGGGCCATATCCTACGTCGTATCGAAGAACAACGGGAAGGTCCGCAACGTCCTCGCGGACGGAACACATGTCCTCTCCCTCCGCGCCGAGGACGGCCTCTTCACCCTCAAGGCGGCCGGCGCCCGGCGTCTGCGCGCGGCGTTCCCGTCGCCGCGCCTCCGCGTGATCGTCGAACCGGATTCGGTCCCGTTCCAACGAGACGGGAAGAACGTGTTCGCGGGTTTCGTCCGCGACGCCGATCCGGAGATCCGCCCGGGGGACGAGGTCCTGGTCGTTTCGCCCGAGGACGACCTCTGCGCCGTCGCCCAGGCCACGATGAATCGGCGGGAGATGGTGGCCTTCAAGCGCGGCGTCGCCGCGCGCGTCCGTGAGGGCGTGCCTCCGCCCTCGTCCGCTCCGCGACGCTGATGCACGCCAGGTAGTCGTCGAGGGTCCGGAGGAGGCCCATCGGGCCTTCGGCGGAGGCCTCCGCGATGAGGGTGCGTCCCCGCCGCGTCGTGCGGATGTAGCCTTCATCGTCGAGGGCGACGGCCGCGGCGACCGCTTCGGCCGATGCGGCGTCGTCGAAGGTCAAGGTGAGGCGGGCGACGGACTTCATGCCGGATAGCCCCGGGCAGATTCGAACTGCCGTCGCGGGTTCCAAAGACCCGAATGCTTGACCACTACACCACGGGGCTGCGGCGGACGGATTTCCCGTGATGTATAAAGCCCATTGCGTCGCGGCGAATCAGCGGATCCAAAAGAACGCGGGGAGGTCGACGAATCGGCATCCGTCCCAGGTCTCCGGACATGGGAACGCGATCACATCGAGGCGGTAGTAGCCCGGCTCGACGGGGACGAGGCTCGCCGAGGCGTTTTGCGTTTCGCTCCGCCACGACGCGGCGTAGGTCGCGCCGGACTCGAGCGGGATCGCGCCGCCTTCGCACGGATGATCCTCGACCCACCGCCATTCGCCTTCGATTGCACGGGAGACGACCCACGGGGCGGAGCATGCGAGGAATATCGCGTGGCCCTTTCCATTGTACAACGAGAACCGAACCAGCTCTCCGATTCCATACGTGGTCCGGTCCATCTCGACGACGAGATGGCCGCGTCGAGGGTCGACCCGATCGGGTCCTTGCAAGGTCGGCAGGACCAGGAGCATCGCCGCCGCGAAGGCGACCCCGAGGCCCAGCCATCGGGGGAGGGTGGGCGTGGAGGGTCGCCACGAGCCTCCAATGGAAAAGGATGCGAGGGCCCATTATCACGGAGGAGACGCTGGCGAGGGAGACGCCGAAACGTCCCCGAGAACGCGGCCCCGCAGGTCCGTCGCGTGCGCCTCCTCGATCCGGACCCGCGCGAAGTTCCCAAGGGGAAGGGGGCCGGGCAGGACGACCTGCCGGTACTCGGGCGTCCGCGCCAACACCGTGGTCCCCTTCCCCTGTTCCGTCAGCAGGACCTCGACCTCTTCTCCGACGAAGCCCTCCCCGATCTCGCGGGCGATTTCGAAGCGGAGTCTCGTGAGCCGACGCGACCGCTCCTTCGTACGCCAGCCGACGACCGGGTGGGGCATGCCCGCCGCCGGGGTGCCGGCTCGGGCGGAGAAACGCGTGACGTTGACGATGTCCGGCCGCACCCGCCGCATGAGATCCATCGTGCGCTCGAACTGCTCCTCGGTCTCCCCGGGAAATCCGACGATGACGTCCGTCGAGAGCATCATGCGCGGATGGGCCCGACGGAAGATCCGGACAATTTCCTCGAACGCGGCGACCGTGTACTCCCGGCGCATCGCCTCGAGGATGCCGTCGTCCCCGCTCTGGACGGGCAGATGGAGGAACTTGAAAACTTTCTCGGAGGCATAGGCCTCGACCAGCTCGTCGCAAATCGGATCGACCGTCAACGGATCCGCCATGCCGACCCGCACGCGGAAGTCGCCGGGGATCTCGGCGACGGCGCGAAGCAACGCCGCGAGGGTGGTCCCGCTGTCCAGCCCGTACGCGGCCGTGTCTTGTCCCGTGAGCTTAATCTCCCGCAAACCTTGCTCGACATGTCGACGAACCTGCGAAACGATCGCCGGAATCGGATCCGAAGCGACCCGCCCGCGCGCGACCCGGGTGATGCAGTAGGTGCAACGACCGGCGCATCCCTGCGCGATCGGAACGATCGCGTCGTGCCATCCGAACGATTGGGACTCGATCTCCGCCGAGCGATCGCCGCAGGCGGTCCCCGCATCGAGGAGGTCTACGATCTGCGGCCATTTCCGGGGCGGGAGCAATTTCGCCCGCGGGACGGTCGCGAGGACGCGGTCCCGTTGGGCCGCGGCCATGCAACCGGCGACGATCAGCGGCTTCTCCAACGCCGCGAGTTCCGTCATCCGGCGGACCATCTTCCGCTCCGTCGTCTCGACGACCGTGCAGGTGACCAAGACGTGGGCGTCCGCGTCCCCCTCTCCCTCGACGATGTCGTGGCCGCGACCCCGCAGGGCCTCCCGCATGAGGCGCGCCTCGCCGTAGTTCTGGGTGCAACCGTACGCCTCGACGAAGACCTTCACGCGGAGCGCCGATGGGCGGGCGCATATTTCGACTTGTGCGACCCGGTACGCAACTCTTATGACCGGTCGCGCGTTCGAGCCGTTTATGCAGACCGGAGCGGAGCCATCCTCCCCGAGTCCACCGGAGGCGCGGCCCGTGTTCCCGCGAACCGCGCGACGGGGGCCGGAACACGAGCTACGGGACCGCGCGAAGGCCGCGAAACTCCGACACCGGGCGGCGAAGGCCCGGTTGAAAGCGAACCGTCTCGAGGACCGCTGTCGACATCTCCGCCAGAAGGCCGAGCACATGGAGCGTCGGGCCGACGAGCTCGACGGAGTCTCCCGGCCCGAGCCTGCTTCGCCCCTCAACGGCTGAGTTTCGGACGCGCTGCCGCGGGCACGTCGAGGTTCGGCGGGGCCGCGTATCCTCGTTCCGCGATCTCATTCACGTATTGCGTTTCGAGATACAACGAGAGGACGGCACTATCCGTCTTCGTCAGCTTGCACATTGTCCCATCCGGCGTCGCGATGCCGGCTCCGACGTCATAAGGCTTTGTCAACGACGCGGAGAGAAGGTTCATGGCCGCCAGCAGCCCTCGGGCCCCTCGGTGGTCGCATGCCCCGGGGGATTGTCTACGAGGAGATCGACGAATACATCGACGGGCTCGCCAACCGCGGCGACGCCGCGCTGAAGACGGTCGAGAAGCAAGGGATAGACGAGGGCTGGCCGATCGTCGGGCCGGCGGAAGGCAGCCTCCTGCATATCCTCGCCCGGTCCGTCCGGGCGAAGCGGATCCTCGAGCTCGGCACCGCGATCGGCTATTCCGGGACCTGGTTGGCCCGCGCGTTGGTCGACGGAGGCGAACTGACGACGGTGGAGCACAGCGCGGACACCGCCGCGATCGCCCGGCGGAACTTCGAGAAGACCGGCGTCGCCTCGAAGGTGAAGATCCTCGTCGGGAAGGCGCAGACCGTGGTGCGGGATCTCAAAGGCCCGTTCGACCTGATTTTCAACGACATCGACAAGGCCGGCTATCCGGACGTCCTCGAACCCTGCATCGAGCGCGTCCGGGTCGGCGGTCTCCTGGTGACGGACAACGTCCTTTGGTCGGGAGACGTCGCGCGGAAGAGCCGGTCCGCCGAGACGGCGGCCATCCGGACGTACAACGAGCGGCTGGCGAAGGACCCGCGGATGATCGCGACGATCGTCCCCCTCCGGGACGGCGTCTCCATCGCCTCGAAGATCCGCGATTGATCGTCGCGTCCCGTGACCATTTAATACGGCGCACGGGCATCGTTGGCGGGAATGCCGAGGAAGGCGGCCCGCAAACATGTCTTCGTCGAGACGGACGGACAGGTCTACCTGGTCCGGGATCGCGGCACCTTTCGGTTCCCCCGGACGGGCGAGAAGCTCCCCTTCCGGACCGATCCGAACGGCACGATGGATTTCGGCACCGACCAGGTGGAGAAGCGGACGCCCCGGCTCGATCATCACCCGGAGGAATGGATGGGTCGCGATGCCGTCTTCGAGCGGTCCGATGTCGATCCGCTCGTCAAGCGGGCGATCTACACCACGATGATCCGGTGCGTCTCCGAGGTCGTGATTTCCAAGGGACCGCGGGTCCTCATGGTCAAAGCGGTCCGCGGGTTCTCGAAAGGGTATTGGAACATCCCGGGCGGCTTCATGGACTATGGCGAAGGGCCGGAGACGGGGGTCATGCGAGAGGCCGAAGAGGAGATCGGCGCGGACGTGTCCCTCGATGGTCTCCTCAACGTCTACGTGTCGGGTTTTCCCGGCAAGCCCGCCTACACGCTGGGCTTCGTCTACCGCGGCCACGTCCGGTCCGAGAAGTTCCGGCTCAAGGCGGACGAGATCGAGTCCGCCTCCTGGTTCACCGTCGACAAGGGACTCACGTTGACGCGGAATCCGTTCGCCAAGTGGGGGCTCGTCGAATTCTTCCTGCAATCTCCCGACGCCCGTCGCGCGCTGCGGGTGAAGCGGCATGGTCCTCTGGAGGGGACGCGGGTCGAGGGTCAGCCGACCGTGTTCCTCGATCGTGATGGAGTGATCAACCGCGGCCGCCCGGGCTACGTCCGGACGCCGTCGCAATTCGAGTTCCTCCCCGGGGCGATCGCCGGGATGCGCTTGCTTCAGGACGCGGGCTGGCGGCTGGTGATCGTCACGAACCAAGATGCCTCCGGATGGAAGCTCGTGCCCGAGCGACAGCTCGCCCGGATCCATGAGACGATGCTCGCCTCCCTTCGGCGGGGAGGGGTTCGGATCTCGGCCGTGTACTACTGTCCTCATCACGTCCTGTCCGACTGCGCCTGTCGGAAACCGCGGCCCGGCATGCTCTTGGCCGCGGCGCGGGATCTCGGCGTTCGCCCGACGGCCGCATGGATGGTCGGGGACAAGCCCCTCGACATCCAAACGGGACGCGCCTTCGGTTGTCGGACCGCTTGGGTCGGCCCGCCCTCCTGGCGGAAGCGCTTCGAGGAGGAGGTTCGCGGATGGTTCCCGGAGGTGGTTGCGGACAACCTGCGAAATGCCGCGGCCGCCATCGTGAAGCGAGGCGCCTAGACGACCGTCGCGGTCCCGGTGGAATAAGGTCTTAGCCCCGTCAGGCCTTGGGTCGGGGGCGGGCGAGCGCATGGTCCAGGACTACGGCCTCTTCATCGGCGGCAAATGGAAGAAATCCGAGGGCAAGCGGTTCGAGACGCGGAACCCGGCCACCGGTGAGGTGCTCGCGACCTTTCCCCTCGCGACGAAGGAGGATCTCAGCGACGCGGTCCACGCGGCCAAGGGTGCCTTCGAAAAGTGGCGGAAGACGCCCGCGCCCCGCCGAGGGGAGCTGCTCCTCGAGGCCGCCCGGATCTTCCGCCGGAAGAAGGAGGATCTGGGTCGGATCGTCACGACGGAAATGGGAAAAGTCATCGCGGAGGGCCGGGGCGACGTCCAGGAAGTGATCGATTTCTATGAGTACGCCGCGGGCGAAGGCCGCCGCATGTTCGGCGACACGGTCCCGTCGGAGCTGCCGAACAAGATGTGCCTAACGGTCCGAATGCCGATCGGACCGGCGGGCCTGATCACGCCCTGGAATTTCCCCATGGCCATCCCGGGATGGAAGAGCGGGGCTGCGCTGATCGCCGGCTGCTCCTTCGTTCTCAAGCCGTCGAGCCTCACGCCGCTGTGCGCCGCGAAGTTCATCGAGGTCCTCGACGAAGCCGGATTTCCTCCGGGCGTCGTGAACATGGTCACCGGCAACGGGTCCGTCGTCGGCGACGGCCTCGTGGCCCATCCGGACATCCGGGCGATTTCCTTCACTGGCGGCGTGGACACGGGGAAGCATGTGTACGAGAGCGCCGCGAAGAAGATGATCAAGGTCGGCCTCGAGCTGGGCGGCAAGAATCCGATCCTCGCGATGGACGATGCGGACCTCGAGCTCCTGATGGACGGCGTCATGTTCGGCGCCTTTGGCACGGCCGGCCAGCGATGCACCGCGGCTTCGCGGCTCATCGTCCATCAGAAGATTTACGCCCAGGTCCTCGAAGAGCTCGCCGAGCGGGCGGAGAAGCTGCGGATCGGGAATCCGATCGACGAGAGGACGGACATGGGCCCGGTCGCATCCGCCGAACAAGAGAGGAAGGTGCTCGAGTACATCGAGATCGGCCGGAAGGAGGGCGATGGCCTCGTGACGGGAGGAAAGAAGCTCACAGGGGGCGCGTACGACAAGGGGTTTTTCATCGAGCCCACGATCTTCGAGGTCGATCGCCGAAAGCGACTCGCGCTCGAGGAGATCTTCGGGCCGGTCCTGAGCGTCCTGAAGGCGAAAGATTTCGACGACGCGGTCTCGATCGCCAACTCCGTCAAATACGGACTCAGCTCGTCGATCTACACGACGGACCTCCGGTGGGCGTTCCGGGCCATGCAGGAACTGGAGGCGGGCATTACCTACGTGAACGCGCCGACGATCGGGGCTGAGGTCCAGCTGCCCTTCGGCGGGATCAAAGAGACCGGGCCGACGGACACCCGCGAGGCCGGGCCGACGGCCTTGGACGAATTCACGTATTGGAAGACGATCTACGTGGACTACTCAGGCCGCCTGCAGCGCGCGCAGATCGACACGGAAAAACTCACCGGCAGCTGATCGGGCCATCTTGACCCCGCGAAGGTGGAGAATGTTATAGTTAAATAACTATAACTCGAGGCCCAGGGCTCTTTGCGACTGGATTCGTGCTGCCTCAGTCCAACGTGAACTCGTATTCTCGGAACACCCGGCAGGCCTGGACCGAGAAGCGGTCGTAGAACTCCTTCCTCCCGCGTTCCTGGGTCGCAAGGTGTTCCGGATGGGTCCTCCACGCTTCCAGGGCCGTCTCGTCGCGGAAGTGGACGATGTCGATTTCCTCGCCGTCATCCGAGTGGTATCCCTTGATGGAGACGAATCCGGGGATCGTTCCGGCGAGTTCGTGCATCCTCTGGGACGCGCGACCGTATTCCCGCGAATCGGCTCCGTCGCGGAGATGGGTCTTGAAAATCACAACGACTTCCTTTGGATCCTTCACGCGCCGATACGTCACCCGCCTCCGCCCCCGAGCATCTCCTTGCTCGGGGCCGTGAGGTGCCTCGGGTCCAATACCTTTTCCGCCTCTTCGGCGGTCAGGATCTTCTTCTCGATGACGATCTGCTTCACCGTCTTGCCGGTCCGGCCCGCCTCTTTCGCGATCTCCGCGGCCTTCTCGTAACCAATGATGGGATTCAGGATCGTCGCGATCGCCGGGCTCGATTCCGCGTATCGCTGCAGCACATCGATGTTCGCACTGATCCCGTCGATGCACTTGTGGGCGAAGACTCGAGCGACGTTCGCCAGCAGCTCGATGTTCTGGGAGAGTCGCTGGGACATGACCGTCATCATCGTGCACAGGTCCAGGTTCGAGTGCGTGTTCGCGACCGTGATCGCGACGTCGTTCCCGATGACCGTGACCCCGACCTGCATGACCGCCTCCGGGATGACCGGGTTCACCTTCCCCGGCATGATCGAGGACCCGGGTTGCACGGGAGGCAGGTTGAGCTCCCGCAACCCGGCGTGCGGTCCCGACCCCAGCCATCGCAGGTCGTTCGCGATCTTCATCATCGAAACCGCCAAGGTCCGGATCGCCCCGCTCGCCTCGACGAGGGAGTCCTGCGACGCCTGGGCCTCGAAGTGATTCTCGGCGACTCGGAACTTCGTGTTCGTGGTGGCGGTGATCTTCTCGACGACCCGACCGGGGAACTCCGGATGGGCGTTGATCCCGGTCCCGACCGCGGTCCCGCCGATCGCGAGTTCCGCCAGCGCGGCGCGGCACGACGAGACCCGCCGGATGCCGTGGTCGATTTCGGACTGATACCCGGAGAACTCCTGGCCGAGGCGGATCGGGGTCGCGTCCATCAGGTGCGTGCGTCCTGCCTTCACGATCGGATCGAACTCCTTGGCTTTCTTCGACAGACTTTCTTCGAGTTCCCGGAGCGCGGGGAGGAGGCCCTGGTCGATCTCCAGGAGCGCCGCGACGTGGATCGCGGACGGGATGACATCGTTCGAGGATTGGCCCATGTTGGCGTGGTCGTTGGGATGGACCGGCCCTTTCTCGCCGAGCGGATGGCCGAGGATTTCGTTCGCCCGGTTCGCGATGACCTCGTTCGCGTTCATGTTTGTCGACGTCCCGCTGCCGGTCTGGAACACGTCGAGGGGGAATTGGGCGTCGAGCTTGCCGTCCATCACTTCCTGGCAAGCCTGGACGATCGCCTTCCCGATCTTCGAGTCGAGCAGGCCGAGCTCCATGTTCGTCTGGGCCGCGGCCATCTTGATGAGCCCGAGCGCGTAGATGAAACGGCGCCCGAAGCGGATCCCGCTGATGGGGAAGTTCTCGATCGCGCGCTGGGTCTGCGCCCCCCAGTACGCGTCTTTCGGGACCTTGAGTTCCCCCAGGAAGTCCCGCTCGGTGCGATAGTCCGTCATCCGATGCGCCGTCGACGACAGAACGGAGGGAGCATTAACCTTGTCAATGATGAGTACGTATCAATGGAGGTCTCGGACCGCGGAGGTCGACTCGATGGGCAAGGCTCGACCGAGGGCACGGGCTCTGCGTTTTCAACTCCTGTCCGCGGCGTCACCGGGCATTAGGACGTCCTTCGTTCGACAGGTGACGAAATCCCTCCCTATCCAACCGGTTACTATGAGACTGTCACTGAGCACGATGACAAGGTATAATATAAACGCGTTATATCTAAGGGAAATCGTCCCACCCCGGGCGATAAGAGAGGCCATGCCAACCACGACGCCGGCGGATCCGGTCGTCGAAGAGGACCGGGTCTGTCCCGAATGCGGCAGCGAGCATCTCGTGCGCGACTACACGCGCGGTGAGCTAGTCTGCGATTCCTGCGGACTCGTGATCAGCGAGAGCGCAATCGACGAAGGGCCCGAGTGGGCCGCGTATTCCGTCGAAGAGAACGACCGGCTCGCCCGCACCGGCGCGCCGCGCAGCTACGTGGCCGGTGCGTCCGGATTGACGACGGTCATCCCCCTCGCCAATAAGGACGCCCGCGGGAACACGATCCCGCTGCGAGAGCGGGAGAAATTCTACCGAATGAGGAAGCTGCAGCGACACTCTGGGCACTCGAGGCCCGGAGAACGCAGTTTGCCCGAGACGATTCGGTCCCTGGACCGCGTCGCCTCGCTGATGGGCCTCCCGCGGCCGGTGAAGGACGAGGCCGGTTTCATCTGCAAGAAGGCCCTGGAGAAAGGACTCGTCCGCGGCCGCTCGATCGAGGCCATCGTCGCCGCCGCGGTGTACGCCGCGTGCCGGATCGACGGCGTGCCGCGGACCCTCGACGAGTTGCAACAGGTGACGGGCGTCCGGAAGAAGACGATCGGCAAGGCCTACGGCGCCCTCCTGCGGACCCTCACCCTCCGAGTGCCTCCGTCGCGGCCGTCCGACTACGTGAGTCGCTTCTGCTCGCGACTCGGCCTGAGCAACGCGGTCGAGGCCGAGTCCAACAAGATTCTCAAGGAACTCGAGAAGATCGACAGCTCGATGTCCTTGTCCCCCTCGGGGACCGCCGCGGCCGCCATCTACCTCGCATCGCTGGCGTCCGGCGAGCGGCGCCCGCAGAAGGCGATCGCCAAGATCGCGGGCGTCAGCGAAGTCACCTTGCGCAATCGATTCCAGTTCATGGAAGGTTTCATGCAACAGCTGATCCTGCCTCGAGGCCGCGCGCCGAAGGTCGGGACGGGAAACCAGCTGTCTCCCTGAGTTCGCGCGGTCCGATTCGCGGGCAGTGAAACCGGGAAGAAAGGTTTGATAAGGTGCGTTTGCGTCCCATTTGTGTGGCCGAGCAGAAGGGCGGAATTCTCGAACGTCGACCCGAGTCTTTCGGGCGTCGGCAATTGCTAAAGCGCCAAGAAGGCCTTCGCCTTTCGGCTCTCCGGTGGAGGCCGTGATGGCGGCGACGCAGGTCAACGATCTCTCTTGGCTGATCGGCGGACCGCAAGGGAGCGGCGTGGACTCTTCGGCGAACGTCTTCGCCCGCGCCTGTGCTGCGGGCGGGCTCCACGTGTTCGGCAAGCGCGAATTCTATTCCAACATCATGGGCGAGCATTCCTACTTCGCCCTGCGGGCCCACACGAACCTCGTCCGGTCGCACATCGACGCCGTGAATCTCCTGGCGACCTTCGAGGCGGAGACCCTGTTTCGCCACGCCCGGGCCGTCACCGACGACGGTGCGATCGTCTACGATCCCTCGCTCGGCAAGACGCGGCTCTCGGACATCCCGACGATCGAGAAGCGCCTGCGGGCCGAGCTCCAGACCTACCTGATCTCCCACGGCGTCGGGGAGACGCTGGACGACATGCTCGCGGCCTCGAAACAGCGGGGCGTGGCCCTCGTCCCGATCCCCTTCAAGGATCTCCTGGAGCAAATCGCCGACGAGTTCCAGATCGACCAGCTGAGCAAGATCTCGCGGGTCGTGAACATGCTGGCCGTCGGCGCCTCCTTCGGCATCCTCCGGTTCGACTTCGCGATGATGCGGGCCTCCCTCGAGGACGTCTTCCGGGCCAAGGCGAAGGTCGTCAGCATGAACGCCGCGGGCGCGCAGAAGGCGTACGACCTCGCCTCCTCCCTGGTCCCTGAGTTCCGGTACCGCCTCGAGCGCGTGCCTCGGAAGGAACCGCGGCTCTTCCTGACCGGCAGCCAGGCGACCGCCCTCGGAAAGTTGTACGCCGGCATGCGCTTCCAGACGTACTATCCGATCACACCCGCCTCCGACGAGAGCGAGTTCCTCGAGGAGAACGAGATCTTGGACCTGAACGGCCATGGCCTCGTCCCGGAGGCGGAGACCCTGAAGGAGAAGGCGGCCTCCATGCTCGTCGTGCAGACGGAGGACGAGATCGCCGCCGTCACGATGGCGACCGGCGCGGCCCTCACCGGGGCCCGATCGGCCACCGCGACGTCCGGGCCCGGGTTCTCCTTGATGATGGAAGGGATCGGTTGGGCCTCGATCAACGAGGTCCCGCTCGTCATCACGCTCTATCAGAGGGCCGGGCCGAGCACGGGGATGCCGACGCGACACGAACAGGGAGACCTCCGATTCGCGTTGCACGCGGGACACGGGGAAAGCCCGCGGATCGTCCTCGCCTCCGGCGACTTCGAGGAGTGCGTCCGCGACGGCTTCCTCTCCTTCAACTTCGCCGAACGATACCAAATGCCGGTCATCCATCTCGTCGACAAGGCGCTCGCGAACAGCTACGCGACGATCGCCCCGCCGGACCTGTCCGACCTGCGCATCGACCGCGGGCTCGTGGCGAACGGGAACAACGGCTACAGCAAGGACAATCCCTACAAGCGGTTCGACCTCGGCAACGGGCCGGTGTCGGCGCGCGCGTTGCTCGGCCAAGAGGGGACGATCTTCTGGAACACCGGGGACGAGCACGACGAGATGGGCCACATCACCGAGGACCCCGGCCTCCGCAATGCGATGATGGAGAAGCGATTCGCGAAGCTCGACCTGGCCGCGCAGGAGATCCCCCAAGATGTGAAGCTCAAGTATTTCGGCCCGAAGGACGCGGGCACCGTCATTGTGTCTTGGGGCTCGACGAAAGGCGCCCTCCTCGACGCCCTCGATCGCCTCTGGGCCGAGGGCGCGAAGATCGGCTACCTGCACGTCCGCCTCATCAACCCATTCCCGAGCACGGAGGTGCTTGCGTTCCTCGCGAAGGCGAGGCGCCGCATCGCGGTCGAGATGAACTTCGGCGCCCAGCTCGCCAGCGTCGTCCGCGAGCACACGGGGGTCGCGATGACCCATTTCATCTTGAAGTACAACGGCCGGCCGATGTCGAACACGGAACTGTACGAGGCCCTCCGGTCCGTGGTGAAGGGAAAAGCCCCGAAGAGGACGGTGTTGACCCGTGGCGCTTGAGCAGGTCGTGAAGCCCTCGGACTTCGCGACGGAGGTCCACAACGACTGGTGCCCGGGATGCGGCGACTTCGGTATCCTCCGGACGATTCAGATGGCCCTCGCGGAACTGCGGATGGAGCCGCATCGCGTGACGATCGTCTCGGGGATCGGATGCTCGGCGAAGACGATTCACTACGTGAAGACCTATGGAGTCCACACGTTGCACGGGCGCGCCCTCCCCTATGCGGCCGGGGTGAAGCTCGCGAATCCGCAGCTCAAGGTCCTCTGCCTGAGCGGCGACGGAGACGGCCTCGGGATCGGTGGCGGCCACTTCGTGAACGCGGGCCGCAGGAACCTCGACATGTTGTATGTCATCCATGACAACGGCGTGTACGGCCTGACGAAGGGCCAGGCCTCTCCGACCTTGAAACTCGGCGTGCAGACGAAGTCCCTCGCGCACCCGAACATCAACGATGCGGTCAATCCGATCTGGCTGGCCCTCGCCGCCGGCGCGACCTGGGTGGGCCGCGGGTACTCGTACGACATCAAGCACCTGGTCTCCCTGTTGAAACAGGGCATCGAGCACAAGGGCTACGCGTTCCTCGATGTCCTCCAACCGTGCCCGACGTACAACGACATCAACACGAAGGAGTGGTACGGCGGCGAAGATCGGAAGGATGCGAACAGCGGCCGGCCGCTCCCGCGGGTGTACAAGTTGGAGGACGAAGGGTTCGACCCCGTCGTCCACGAGCCGTTGGAGATCGAGAAGAAGGCCACCCAGGCGCTCGAGAAGGCCCTGGAGTGGGGCGACCGCATCCCGATCGGGGTCTTCTTCAAGAACGAACACGTGCCGACGTTCGAGGAGCGGATCCTCCAGAGGGTCCCGACGTACATGGACAATCCACCGGCCCTCCAGTCCATCGCGGGACCGAACGGCGAACCGCGGACGGACCTGACGCGGCTCGTCCAGCGGATGACCTTCAAGGGCGAGTGAGGGCGACCCGCTTCGCGGGCCTGGGTTCTTCCAGCATGTCTTCCGCGGGCTTCCCCATCTCCCAGATGCGCTCCGACATCTCCGACATCGCGTCCCCGATCGCCGGATCGTTCGTCCAGATCGCGATGTCGTCGCCGCGGTACGACGAATCGTCGTCCGGGATCGGATGGCTCATGAGGAACTCCTTGCCATCGACGTTGTGCATGTACACCGGCATCTGGAAGTCGATGTGGCGGACCTCCGCGTGCTTCAGGAGCATGCGGACGTCATCGCGGTTTTCCGGCGTAAAGCAGAAGGCGTACTTGAGGCGGACCCCTTGCGCCGCCTTCTCGACGAGGTTCGGACGGAACGCTCCGAGGATCCGGCCCGGGCTCTTCGTCGTCCCGATCCCGATGATCTCCCGCGACGCGATCGCGTACATCCGGAGGAGTCGCTCCCGGACGTTCTTGCGGCCGTAGATCGCCTCGAACCGACCGTGGGATTCCGGTTCGCGCTGGGCATTGATCGCGAATTCGCGGGCCAAGGAATCGAGGCCCGCATCGAGCTGCTTCGCGCGCGACCGAAGGTCGTCCCCGAGGGCGCGGAGGTACGCATCGAACGCGACGGGTTCGTATCGCAGCGGCGTCTCCGGCAGGATCTGCACGAGCCCCTTCTGGTGCAGCTGCTGCATCGTCGTGTAGATCCGCGTCCGGGGGACCTTCGACAGCGGAGAGATCTGGCTCGCGGTCGCGGCGCCGAGATCGAGGAGGGTCAGGTAGACGCGGGCTTGGTATTCCGTCAAGCCGTGCTCCATCAACTTCCGGACTCGCTCCTGGTTGATCGGCACGGAGCCCTTCGAAGGCAAGGCGCGAGATAAACGTTGTTCCGTTCGACACGCCGCGAGAGCCCGAAAAGAGGAAACCCGTCGGGGTGAATCGCGGACCATCATGCCTTTGTCAACGGGGGACCGGGACCTGCGTCGTTCGCTCGAAAAGGCCCTCGGCGCGGATCGCGTACGCACCGACGAGGTCAGCCTTCACACGTACTCGACGGACGCAAGTCCGTGCGCCATCGAGCCGCGAGCAGTGGTGTTCGTCGAGTCCGAAGCCGATGTCATCGCGGCGCTTCAGGTCTGCCGCGAACTCGGGGTGCCTCTCACCCCGCGGGCCTCCGGAACGTCCCTCTCCGGTGCAGCCATCGGACCGGGTGTGGTCCTGGACACGACCCGGTTCAAGGAGATCGTGAAGTTCGACGCGGCGAAGCAAACGGTCACCGTCCAGCCCGGGATCCTCTTGGCCGAACTGAACGGCTTCTTGTCGGCGCATCACCTGAGAGTCGCTCCCGATCCCGGGAGTCAGGACCTCTGTCGGATCGGCGGCATGGTCGGACACAATGCGTCCGGCTATCGGAGTGTGAAGTATGGTCAGACGATCGATCACGTCGTGTCCCTCCGGGTGGCCCTTGCGGACGGCGGCATCTTGGTCGCCCGCGATCTGCGAGTCGATGGTTCGGATTGGGCCGAAGCGGTTCGGATCGCCCCTGCTCTCCCGCCCGTCCGCCGTGAGATTGAGGGACACCGCGAGGCGATCCTCGCGAGCCGACTCTCGATCCGAAAGCATTCCTGTGGCTACCAATTGGTCCGGATTGTCGAGGCTCTCCAGCGCGGCGTCTTCCCCCTCGCCGAGCTCTTCGTCGGAAGCGAAGGCACGCTAGGCGTCGTGACGGAGGTCACCCTTCGGGTCATCCCGGTTCCTCCGGAGCGGATCACCATCTTGCTGTACCTCGATCGGTTCCAGGAACTGGGTCCCTTGGTGGCGGACCTCCTTCGGCTCGGCCCGAGTGCGATGGAGGCGATCGACGGGGCCTCCCTCGATCTGATTGGGCGGGAGCCGCACGGAGCGCCCGCGAACGCCGAGGCGATGCTGCTCGTCGAATTCGACGAAGGCGACCTCACCGCCGTCGCCACGGAGGTCGTGGGGCGGATCGTCTCGCGCTACCGCCTGAGCCGTCCTCCGGAGGTCGCGACGGATGCCGCGACCCAGGCCCGCCTCTGGAAACTCCGGCGGTCGGTCTTTCCGACGATCATCCAGCGGCCGGGGGCCCGCAAGGCCTGGGGTTTCGTCGAGGACCCCATCGTCCCGCGGGATCGGGTGCCGGAGTTCATCGAGTATCTCGTGGACCTCACGCGACGCCATGGGACCGTCGCCGGGATCTACGGCCACATCGGGGACGGGAACACGCACTACCGGCCGTTGTTCGATCCAACCGACCCCGCGGATTTCGAGCGGATGCGCTCCCTGCGCGAGGAATTCGATGAAGCCGTGCTCACGCGGTTCCAAGGCGCGCCTTCCGGCGAGCACGGCATCGGTCGCCTCCGCGCCGAGACGCTCCCGCGGATCTGGGGAGCCGACGTGTACGGCGTGATGCGGTCCATCAAAGATGCTTTCGACCCTAGGGGACTCCTGAATCCCGGCGTCCTCTTCTCCGATGAACCGTGGTGGGCCTCCTGGGGAGGACTCGAATCCCGCGTGCCCATGTGAGCCGTAAGGCCCCAACCTTTAAGCCCGCCAGCCCGTGTGTTTCACCGCGGCGGACGACTCCAGAATCCGGAGGCGGATCGATCATGAACACCCGTGGACGAAGGGTTAAGAGCGACTCCGATATTCGAGTCGTCCGGGAGCGACCCGCGGCGCGAACCGGAGGCCGGAGCGGATGATCCAGCGTGCGGAGCAGGCGAACATCGTCGGCCTCCGATCGAAGGACTTCGTGAAGTGGGTCGAGGAGAACATCGATGCCCCCATCAAGCGGGGCCCCGGCGGAGCGATCCTCGAGTCGCTCAAAGGGGGCCTCGTCGGGGAGTTCTTCAACTGGGCGAAGCGGAACTCGACGTGGCCGCTGCATTTCGGCATCATGTGCTGTGCGATCGAGATGGCCGCGACGTCCGACCCTCGCTACGACGTCGAACGCTTCGGCGTCATCTACCGGTCCTCCCCGCGGCAGTGCGATGTCCTCCTCCTGAACGGCCCGATCTCGCTGAAGCTGCGCCCCGCGGTCCGCCGGCTCTACGAGCAGATGGCGGAGCCAAAGTGGGTCATCGCGATGGGGGAGTGCACGATTTGCGGCGGCCCGTACTACGACTCGTACAGCGTCGTCAAGGGCTCCTACACCTTCGTCCCGACGGACATCTTCATCCCCGGTTGCCCGGTCCGACCGGAGGCGCTGATCGACGGGTTCCTGAAACTGAGCGCGAAGATCAAGGCCGAGCGGAGCGGTTGGGTCCGGACGAAGAAGGGCCGCCTCGTCAGCGCCCGGGAAGGCCAGCTGATGGACATGCAGAAGGGCGAGTACACCTATGAAGTCCCCCAGGTCCGCAGCTGAGTCGCGGAAGAAGGTCGGCACGGTCGGCGGGACCATCCGCCCGCTCATGGCGACGATCAAGCAGACGCTCATCACGATGCCGGGGATCAACCGCCTCGTGCCGGGCGGTCGAAAGCCGGTCACCCATCTCTATCCCTACCAGAAGGTCGAACTGCCGCTCGCGTATCGGGGTCAGCACAGCATCGACTGGTTCAAGTGCATCGGTTGCGAGCTGTGCGCGAAGGTCTGCCCGAACGAGTGCATCTACTTCGAGTTCTACGAGGTCGAACCGACGTCGGAGTACCTTCATCCCAGCCGCGCGCAGCTCGACGAGATGAAGAAGACGATTCGCCGTCCGGCCGTGGACGTCGGTCACTGCCTCTTTTGCGGGAATTGCATGGAGTACTGCCCGACCGACGCGTGGAACTTCACCCAGGAGTTCGAGCTGGCGGACTACGCCCGGGAGGACCTGTACTACCGCGCGGACGAGCTCCGGATGCCGAAGGAAAACTCGGACAAGGAGATCGTCCTGATCAACCGCATCGGAGAGCACCCGATCCTCGAGGTCGATGTTTGCATCGGCTGCCGGAAATGCGAGCGGGAATGTCCCACCCGTTGCATCGACATGCTCGACGGGCCGAACGACCGGAAGGGAAAGCCGATCGTGATCCCCGAGTTCGACTACACGAAGTGCATCGGCTGCCAGCAGTGCGTGGACGTCTGCCCCGTCGACTGTCTCCACATGGAGGAAATCGGATACAAGGACCTCGAAGGGTTCTACCACATCAACCTCCAAGGGGAAGTGAAGCTCCTCGAAGAGCAAGTCGAGAAGTGACCGCGGCTCGAGGCGAATCGATATTCCGATTGGAATTGCAAGCCTTTTATCCGAGCCGTCCTTCATGCACGACTCATCGGATCGCCCGAGGGCGTTCGCATGGTGAAGACGACCGTTGTCGGATCGTACCCGCGGACCGGAGACGCGTTCGAGGAACAGGCCCTGCGGAGGGGCATCGCCCGCCTCGATCGGGGCGAGATCACCGAAGCGGAGCTCCGGACCGTGGAACGGGACACGGTGAAGGCCGTCCTCAAGGAGCAGAACGAGGTCGGCATCGATTTGGTCACGGACGGCCAGATTTCCTGGTACGATAGCCAAAGTCACATCGCGGGCAAATTGGCGTCCATCGAGATCAACGGGCTCGTTCGTTATTTCGACACGAACACGTACTATCGTCAACCCGTCGTCCGCGGTGCCGTGAGCCGAAACGGACCCCTGCTCGTGGACGAGTGGAAGTTCGCCCAGGGGAGCTCGAAGGCTCCCGTGAAAGCGGTCCTCACCGGGCCCGTGACCCTCGCTTCCCTTTCACTGGACAAACACTACGGGAACAAGAAGGCGCTCGCGGGGGCCTTCGCCTCGGCGATCGGAGAAGAGGTCGGTGCGCTCGTGAAGGCCGGCGCATCCCAGATCCAGATTGACGAGCCGATTCTGACGCAACATCCTGAGGACCTGAGCCTTGTCTCCGAGGGCCTCGATCGCATCCGGGGGCACAAGGCGAAGGCGACCTTGACCCTCTTCACCTTCTTCGGGGACGTCGCAGGGATCTACAAGGATCTCCAGGAGGTGCCCGCCGAGATCCTCGGCCTCGATCTGGTCCAAGGGGCCGCGACGTGGCCCGTCCTCGCGAAACACGGATCGTCGAAGCCTCTCGTCCTCGGAGTGATCGACGCGCGGAATACGAAGGAGGAGGATCCCGCGGCGGTCGCAAAGAAAGTGTCGCAACTCAACTCGGCGGTGGACCTCAAGGCCTCGTACCTCTCCCCGTCGAACGGCTTGGAGTTCCTCCCGCGAGAACGCGCGCGCAGGAAACTGAGGATCCTCCACGATGCGGCGCGGGGCCTCGGGGTGGCGGGATGACCGCGCTCTTGACGACGAGCGTCGGCTCGCTCCCGAAACCGGAATATCTGACCCGCGCGCGCACCAAAGCCGCGAAGGGGGAACTCCCCTCGGACGCGCTGCAGGACCTGGAGCAGAAAGCGACCCGCGAGTGGATCCGGTTCCAGGAGGAAATCGGCATCGACATCCTCGTCGACGGGGAACAGTACCGGGGCGACATGGCGACGTACTTCGCCGAAAACCTCGAAGGGACGGAGATTTCCGGCCTGGTCCGTTCGTACGGGAACCGTTATTACAAGAAACCGATCGTCGTCGGGGAGCTCAAGCGCCGCGGCCCGATCAGCGTCGACTGGTTTTCGTTCGCGCAATCCCAGACGGACCGGCCGGTCAAGGGGATGATCACGGGACCCTACACGATGATGGATTGGTCCTTCGACGAATATTACGGCTCCCGGACGGAGGCCTGTCTCGCCTTCGCGAAGCTCCTCCACGAGGAGGCGGTCGCCCTCGAGGCCGCGGGGGCCAAGTACGTCCAGGTCGACGAGCCGGCCCTGTCGACCCGGTTCGACGAGCTCCCGCTCCTGGTCAAGGCGGTCGGCATCGTGACGAAGGGCCTCCGCGCGAGGACCGTCCTGCACACCTGCTATGGAAATTACAACGAGATCTTCGACTACTTCAACAAGCTCCCGGTCGACCAACTCGACCTCGAGATGTCGAACTCGGGGCTCGACCTGTTGGAACGGTTCAAACGGGAGCCGCTGAAGAAGGAAATCGCCTTCGGCGTCGTGGACGTCCACAGCCACGTGATCGAGCCCGAGGCGCTGATCCGGGAGCGGATCGAGAAAGCCCTCACCATTTTCCGGCCGGACCAGTTGTTCATCGATCCGGACTGCGGCCTGAAGACGCGGAGCGTCGACGAGGCGCGGGACAAGCTGCGGAACATGGTCGCCGCGACGCGCGCCGTCCGCCAGGTTCACGGACTGACCTAGGACAAAGGTCAAGCCATCCGCCGACAATCAATGCAGGGAGGACAGGACGATGGGAGCGCCGGCCGATCTCCACCTGCATCGGGAAGCACCGTTGCGGCTCTTCTCGGAAGAGGAGGCGAATGCCCTCCTCCCCCAGCTGGAGGAGATTTTCCTCCGACTCGACCCGAAGCTCGCCCGGCTGCGGGATCTCCGCGAACTCGTCGAGGATTCGGAGGCGTATTACGGGGAGGGCCTCGTCGGCGCACCGCCCTCCGATCGCGACTCCTACGCCGAGCTCCTGCAGGAGCAAGCGGATCTCGATCGGTCCGTCCAGGCGGACATCGAATCCGTGTTGGCCCTCGGCTGCGAGGTCAAGGACATCCATCGCGGCCTGGTCGACTTCCCCGCGCGGATCGGGAACGAGGTCGTGTACCTGTGCTGGCAGCGCGGCGAGGACCGCGTCGGATGGTGGCACACCCTCGGCGGAGGCTTCGCCGGGAGGAAGCCGCTCGCGCCCCAATCGGAACGTTAATAACCTGCGGCCCGCGTAGGACCGGGCGAAGGCGAGCACATGGCGACCAAGGAAGACGTGATCGGCGTCCTGAGGAAGTGCTACGACCCGGAGATCCCGATCAACATCTACGACCTGGGACTCGTCTACAACATCGACCTCAAGGACGAGGGGAAGGTCGACGTCAAGATGACGCTGACCGCCCCGGGATGCCCCGCCTCCGCGTACATCCATCAAGACGTCAAGCGCAAGCTCGAACAGCTCCAAGGCGTCAAGGAGGCGGTCGTGAACATCGTGTGGGACCCCCCGTGGACGCCCGAGATGATGTCCGAGACCGCGAAGAAGCAATTCGGCTGGGGCATCTGAGTCCGCCGACCCGATGCGTCGTCGGCGCAAGTGGCAAATCTTGATATCCCCTGCGCCGCTTTCAGAAATCCAGCGGATTCGGGGGTGGCCGGACACCTTGACTTTGAAGGTTGGGAAGGACTCGGACGCCCTCGTGCGGGCCTTGGGGGCCGTGGTCGAGGGCCTGACGTTTTACGATCTCGCGAATGCCGCGGTGGCGGAAATGCGGGTCAAGGTCACGTTCGAGGAACTCGGCCGTCGCAAGAGGGCCCAGCTGGCGAAGCTGGAGGCGGTCGCCGGCCCGAACGCCGCCCACGCGGCCGTGATGCCCGGGATCTATCCACTCGACGCGGTCGCGAAGGTCGAATGCTACGTCTGCGGCTTCGTCGCCGACACGAAGGCGATGCCGAACGTGTGCCCGAGTTGCGGAGCCGCCCGGTATGCGTTCGAGAAGGAGATCGCTCTGACGAAGGCCTGGGAGATCGCCTCGGAGACGGAGCGTCATTCCGCAGTCCTGTTCCGAGAGTCGGCCGCGCGCGCCGCCGGTCCGGCCCGCAGCCTGCTCGAGGAGCTCGCCAAGGAAGACGAGAGCCAGGCGACCTTGGCGGACCGCCAGCTCGCGGAGCTGCGCACGTGATCGGGTAGGTGGATCGAGTGCCGCGGCTCACGAAGATGCCTCCCATTCAGGAGGATGTCCACGCGTGCACGATGTGCGGGTATTGCGTCCCCGTGTGCCCGGCCTACCAGGAAGCCGGCTGGGAGGGCGCCTCCCCGCGCGGTCGCATCTTCGCCCTCCGGCAGTACGAGATGAGGGGCCCTCTCGACCTGTTGCTCCGCCGCCACGTCAAACCGGGCGAGGAGTTCGCCCGCAACGCGTGGGAGTGCACCGGGTGCGGGGCCTGCGAGGAGGTCTGCCCCGTCGACATCCCGTTTGACGGCCTCTGGGACGACGTCAAGGCGTGGATGGTCTCATCCGGATACGCGAGGCCGGAATTGGAACCGTACCTGGCGAATGTCCGGGAGACCCACAACCTGTACGGGGAGCCCGCGGCGAATCGGGCCGCCTGGCTCCCGCCCGAGACGGTGCAGTCCCCGACGCCGGAAGTCGTCTACTGGGTCGGCTGCGCCGCGAGTTACAAGAGACAGCAGATCGCCCGGGCGATGGTGAAGATCCTGAACGCCGCGAAGGTCCCGTACCGGATCCTCGGCGCCGAGGAGTGGTGCACCGGCGCGCCGCTCGCCCGGATGGGGTACGAAGACGTGACGAAGAAGGAGCTCATGCCGCACAACGTGCATGCCGTCGAGGAGACCGGGGCCAAGGTCCTCGTCACGGCGTGCGCGGAGTGCTACCGGGCCTTCGCCCGGGACTACAAACAATGGGGCGGGAACCCGCCCTTCAGCGTCTTCCACATCTCCCACTACGTCGAGAAACTGATCCGCGAGAAACGGATCGCCTTCACGAAGCCGCTCCCTCAAAAGGTCGCGTTCCACGACGCGTGCCACATGTCCCGCGTCACGAAGGTCTACGAGGCGCCAAGGCAGGCGCTCAAGTTCATCAAGGACCTGAAGGTCCTGGAGATCCTCCCGCACCATGCGGACGCCCTCTGTTCGGGAGCGGGCGGGGGCTTTCCCGCGGTGTTCCCGGAGCAGGCGACGAGAGTCGCCGAGCGACGTCTCGATGCCGCCGAGGACACGGGCGCCCCGTCCCTCGTCACGACGTGCCCGCACGCGGAGTTGCATTTCGAGGACGTCGCGACGAAACGGAACATGGCCCTCAGCATCGTCGACCTGGCCGAGATGCTCGCGAATGCCCTATGAGGCGGCCGGTCCGACCTAGATCGTGAAGCTCAAACCGCACGAGCAGGAATGCTTCGCGTTCGGGTTCGTGATCTTGAACTGGCCGCCGAAGAGGTCCTCTTCCCACTCCAACTTCGAGCCCTTGAGATACGTCATGCTCTTCGGGTCGACGAGGACCCGGACGTCCTGAGTCGAGACGACGAGGTCGGTCGTCCGCGGGGCATCCGCGAGGTCCATTCGGTACTGCATGCCGCTGCAGCCGCCGGCGATGATGCGCAGCCGGAGCGAGGCCTCGGGGCGGCTCTCCTTTTGCTGCAACACCCGGATCCGCCGCACGGCGCTGTCCGTGACGACTAGGGGGTGTTCCTCAGAGGCCATCACCGCGATCGCGTCTCCGAGTCGTTCGAAGGCCCGCCTTCGACTTAAGTCTTCCGGGGCCAGTGCCGTGTCGGAAGCGCCTGCTGCCGCGTCCGCCTCATTGTCCGATTCCTCACGACCAAAGATATATATAACAACGTTATAGTCTCTCATTCCGCTCCCCGAAAATGGGAGGCGTTCGCATGGTCTCGAAGAGTGTACTCCAGGAGCAAATGGCCAAGCAGGAGTACAAATACGGCTTCGTCGCCGACCTCGATGAGGACACGGTCCCGAAGGGCCTGAGCGAGGACGTCGTCCGGCTCATCTCCCGCAAGAAAAAGGAGCCGGAATGGATGACCGAGTGGAGGCTTCGGGCCTACCGACACTGGCTCACGATGAAAGAGCCGACTTGGTCGAACGTCCGGTACCCGCCGATCGACTATCAGAACATCATCTACTACGCGGCCCCGAAGCCGAAGAAGGAAGTCAAGAGCCTCGAGGATGTCGATCCGGAGATCCGGGCCCTCTACGCGAAGTTGGGGATTCCGCTCCAGGAGCAGGAGCGCCTCGCGGGGGTCGCCGTCGACGCGGTCCTCGACAGCGTCTCCGTCGCGACGACGTTCAAGGACAAGCTCGCGGACCTGGGGATCATCTTCTGTTCCTTCTCCGAAGCGGTCCTCGAGCACCCGGAGCTCGTGCGCAAGTACCTCGGCTCCGTCGTGCCCTTCAACGACAACTTCTTCGCCGCCCTGAACAGCGCGGTCTTCAGCGACGGGTCCTTCGCCTACGTGCCCTCCGGCGTCCGTTGTCCCATGGAGCTCTCCACGTACTTCCGGATCAACGCGATGGACACGGGCCAGTTCGAACGCACGCTGATCATCGCGGACCCGGGCGCCTACGTGAGCTACCTCGAAGGCTGCACCGCCCCGATCCGTGACACGAATCAGCTCCACGCGGCGGTCGTCGAACTGATTACCCTCGACGATGCGGAGATCAAATACTCGACGATCCAGAACTGGTATCCCGGCGACAAGCAAGGGAAGGGCGGGATCTACAACTTCGTCACGAAGCGCGGCAAGTGCCTCGGGGCGAACTCGAAGATCTCGTGGACCCAGGTCGAGACCGGCTCGTCGATCACCTGGAAGTATCCGAGCTGCATCCTCCAGGGCGACAATTCCCAGGGCGAGTTCTACTCCGTGGCGGTCGTCAACAACTACCAGCAGGCCGACACCGGGACGAAGATGCTCCACATCGGGAAGAACACGAAGAGCACGATCATCTCGAAAGGCATCTCGGCGGGGTACGGACGGAACACGTACCGCGGCCGCGTCCAGATCCACAAGGGCGCCTCGAACGCCCGGAACTACTCCCAGTGCGACTCCCTCCTGATCGGATCGACGTGCGCCGCCTTCACGTTCCCGGACATCCAGGTCCAGGAGCCGACGGCGCAGATGGAGCATGAGGCGTCGACCTCGAAAATTGGCGACGAACAGCTCTTCTACTGCCAGACCCGTGGCATCACCCCGGAGGACGCCACGAACATGATCGTCAACGGCTTCTGCAAGCAGGTCTTCCTGAAGCTCCCGATGGAGTTCGCGGTGGAGGCCCAGAAGCTGATCAGCGTCAGCCTGAACCTCGAGGGAACGGTCGGCTGAGCGCGTCCCGGTCGCGGGAGGGAATGAGGATGCTCGAGATCAAGAACCTGCAAGTCAAGGTCGGCGGCAAGGAAATCCTGAAGGGGATCGACCTCTCGATCGGCCGCGGGGAGGTCCATGCGATCATGGGCCCGAACGGGAGCGGGAAGACGACGCTCGCCCAGGTGCTCGCGGGCCGCCTGGCCTACGAGGTCACCGGCGGGTCCGTCCGATTCGAGGGCAAGGACCTCCTCGCGATGAGGCCGGAGGACCGCGCCCGCGAGGGCGTGTTCATGGCCTTCCAGTATCCGGTCGAGATCCCGGGCGTCAGCAACGCCTACTTCCTCAAGGCGGCCCTGAACGCGATACGCAAGTATCGCGGGCTCGAGGAGATCGACGCGATGGATTTCATGGGCCTCGTGCAAGACAAGGCGAAGCTCCTCGGCCTCGACGAGACCTTCATGAAGCGCGGGCTGAACGAGGGTTTCTCCGGCGGCGAGAAGAAGAAAAACGAGGTCTTCCAGATGGCGGTCCTCGAGCCGAAGTTCTGCATCCTCGACGAAACGGACTCCGGCCTCGACATCGACGCGCTGCGCCTCGTCGCGAACGGGATCAATACGATGCGCAGCCCGACGCGCTCGATGCTCGTCGTGACCCACTACCAGCGCCTGCTCGACTACGTGATTCCAGAACACGTCCACGTGCTCGTCGATGGCCGGATCGTCAAGAGCGGCGATGCCGACCTCGCCCGGAACTTGGAGAAGCATGGCTACGGATGGATCCTCGAGGAGGCACCGAGGCCGCAGCCGGCCCGGGCCTAGGCCGGTGACGAACGTGGCCGTCGCGTTGGACGCGAAGCAGACGTGGATCGCAGAATTCGCGTCGTCGGAACCGGACCTGGCGGGCCCGGCGTGGCTCCGTCCGATCCGCAAGCAAGCCATCGCCCGCTTCGAGGCCGCGGGCTTCCCCACCCAGAAGCACGAGGACTGGAGGTTCACGAACCTCGCGCCCCTCCTTCGCGTGCCATTCAAGCCCGCGATTCTGGGCCGGCCCGATGGCGTCCTGGCGGAGCGCCTCGAACCCTTCTCGTTCGGCGTCCTGAAGACGAGTCGCCTCGTGTTCGTGAACGGGCAATTCTCGCCCCGCCTCTCCTACCTGCGTCCGCTCCCGGAGGGGGTACGGGTCGCCTCCCTCGCCGAGATCCTGCGGAACGATCCGGGGAGCGTCGAGAAGGATCTCGCGCGGCATGCGAAGTACGAGGACGACGCGTTCGTTGCGCTCAACACGTCCTTCTTCACCGACGGAGGTTACATCGAGATTCCGAAGGGGACCGTCGTGGAGGAACCGATTCATCTCGTTTTCGTCTCGACCTCGCATGAGATGCCCACCGTCTCCCACCCGCGGAACGTGGTCCGCCTCGGGGCGAGGAGCCAGGCGACCTTGATCGAGACGTACGCCGGGTGGGCGCCGGATGTGACCTTCACGAACGCCGTGACGGAGATTTCCGCCGGGCCCGGGTCGGTCCTCGACCACTACAAGATCCAGCGGGAGTCTGAGTCCGCGTACCACATCGCCACGATGACCGTCGACCAGGACCGCGATTCCAACGTCATGTGCCACTCGATGGCCTTCGGCGCCGCCCTGTCTCGGAGCTACGTGCACACGAATTTCCACGCCGAGGGCGGGAGCGTCGCGTTGAACGGCCTCTTCATGCCGTCCGGCGTCCAGCAGGCGGACAACTACACGCGGATCGACCATGCCGCACCCGCGTGCACCAGTGTCGAGCTGTACCGCGGCATCCTTGGCGGGAAATCGAGGGGCGTTTTCAACGGCAACATCTACGTTCGAAAGGATGCGCAGAAGACGGTGGCTCGCCAGACGAACAAGAACCTCCTCCTTTCGAAGGAGGCCTTCGTCGACAGCACCCCCGGCCTCGAGATCCTCGCGGACGACGTGAAGTGCAACCACGCGTCCACGATCGGACAACTCGACGAGAACGCGATCTTCTACCTCCGGTCGCGCGGGATCGACGAGGAGGCCGCCCGACACATCCTGACGTACGCGTTCGCCTCCGACGTGGTGAACCAGGTGAAGGTCGCGCCGATCCGCATCAAGCTCGACCAGCTGATCCTCTCTCGGTTGCCGAAAGGGGCCGGCCCCGGGGAGGGCTTATGAGGGACCGTCGGGATAAGATGCCTGCGATCTTCCCGGCGAACGAGGTGCGATGATGGCCGATCTCCGTGAGCTGTATCAGGAGACGATCCTCGATCACAGCAAGAGGCCGCGGAACTTTCACGAGATCCCCAGCGCCGACGCCTCCGCGGTGGGTCACAACCCGCTCTGCGGCGACCGGGTGACGGTCTTCCTCCGCCTCTCGGACGACGTCCTCTCCGATGTGGCGTTCGTCGGCCAAGGTTGTGCGATCTCGAAGGCTTCTGCCTCCCTGATGACGGATGCCGTCAAGGGCAAGACGAAGGCGCAGGCCCATGAACTCTTCCAGAAATTCCATCGCATGGTGACGGGCCGACCAGGAGACCCGGTCGACACCCCGTCTCTGGGCAAGCTGGCGGTCCTCTCCGGCGTCTGCGAGTTCCCGGTTCGCGTGAAGTGCGCAAGCCTGCCGTGGCACACGCTTGAGGCCGCCATCGCGGCGAAGAAGGAGATCGTTTCGCTGGAGTGACGATGACGGCGCGAGACGTCCCTCGGACTCCTCAAACGGCGGAGCCGGGAGGCGCGGTCGCGTTGGGCGCCGGTCCGAACGAGGGCGTGGTCCGGGATCTCTCACGACGGCGAGGGGAGCCCGAGTGGCTGTTGCGTTTGCGGCTCCGAGGGCTCGAGGGCTTCCGGTCCGAACACCTCCCGCCGTGGGCGAGCTTCCTCCACGACACCGACTTCGACGAGATGGTCGGGCCTGGGACGGTTGATGAAGACGAAAGGGGCGCACCTCCTCCTGCGCTCACCCCCGGACTCACGGCCCTCGCGGCATCCGAGGACGCTTACCGGGCGATCCGAAAGGACCTCGAATCGCACGGCATCCGATTCTACTCACTGTCCTCCGCGGTCAACCGGATTCCCGACCGGATCAAGGAGCATCTCGCGTCCGTCGTGCCGCCGGACGACCCGATCGCCTCCCTCAATGCCGCTCTGTGGACCGAAGGATCGTTCGTCTACGTGCCGCCCGGAGCTTCGGCGTCCGTGCCGCTGCAGGCGGAGATCCGGGAGGACTACGCCGGCGTCGAGCCCTTCGAACGGAACCTGATCGTGGCGGACCGAGAATCGGAGGTCACGTACATCGAAGGCTGCACCGCGCCGGTCTACACGCCCGAGCGACTGCATCTCTCGGCGATCGAGATCGTCGCCTTGCCGGATTCGCACTCGCGGTACATCGCGTTGCAGAACTTTGCCAAAGAGGTCGACAACCTCGTGACGAAGCGCGCGCAGGTTCACGCGGGCGCCTCGATCGAGTGGGTCGACGTGAATCTGGGGTCCCGTCGGACGAACAAGGTGCCGCGCGCGGATCTGGTCGGACCCGGGGCCTCCGCGGAATTCATCGGATTCACCCTCGCCGGACGCGGGCAATCGGAGGAGGTCGGAGCCGAGATGGTCCATCGGGCGCCGAGGACCCGGTCGCGAATCGCGAACCAAGCCGTCGTCCTGAAGGGCGGGCGGTCGGCCCTCCATTCCGGGGTGAGGGTCGTCGTCGGGGCGACGCAGGTCGCATCTTCCGTCGAATGGTCCGCGCTCATGCTGGACTCCGACTCCCGCGTGGAGACGATCCCCGGGATTGAAGTCGACGAGGCGGACGCGGAGATCGCACAAGAGGGCAAGGTCCGGAAGGTCGGGGAAGAGATGCTGTTCTACATGGCCTCCCGCGGAGTGACGGAGGAGGAGGCCACTCGAATGGTCGTCCTCGGCGTCGCGACCGCCGCGACCCGGCGAATCCCCGTCGAGTACGCCGTCGAGGTCGACCGACTCATCGAACTCGAGCTCGGGGGCGGGATCGGATGATCCTCCCCGATGGGAACCGGCGTCGCACGAGAAAACTCAAGTAGCCACCGTGGCATGGCAACAAGGAACGCCAATGGCAAAGCCCGCGAAGATGCTGCTCAACGTCCCCGCGATCAAGGCGGACTTCCCGATCCTGCAGCGCAAGGTCCGGGACCGGCGCCTCGTCTACCTCGACAGCGCCGCGACCTCGCAGAAGCCGAAGCAGGTCATCGATGCGACGACGGACTTCTACAGCCGGTACAACGCGAACGTCCATCGCGCGATCTACGAACTCGGGGAGGAGGCCACCCGCGAGTACGAGGGGGCGCGGGAGAAGGTCGCCGCGTTCATCGGGGCGAAGTCCCCCAACGAGATCGTGTTCACGAAATCCACCACGGAATCCCTCAACCTCGTCGCGTACGGATACGGGTTGAAGGGGAAGCTCCAGAAGGGAGACGAAATCCTCGGCACGGTCATGGAGCACCACTCGAACCATGTTCCCTGGCATTTCGTCAAGGACCACAAAGGGGCCGTCCTGAAGTACGTCGACGTGAGCGACGATGGGACGCTCAAGATGGAGCAGTACGACGAGCTCCTCACAAAGCGGACGAAGATCGTGACCGTGGCCCTGTGTTCCAACGTCCTCGGGACGATCAACCCGGTCAAGGAGATCGCGAAGCGAGCCCACGAGGTCGGGGCGGTGTGCGTCGTCGATGCCGCTCAGGCGGCACCGCACATGCCGATCGACGTCCAGGACCTGGACGCCGATTTCCTCGCGTTCAGCGGACACAAGATGCTCGGGCCGACCGGGATCGGCATCTTGCATGGGAAACCGGAGGCCCTCGAGGCGACGGAGCCCCTCCTCGGCGGCGGCGAGATGATTCGCGAGGTGCATCTCGGCCGCGCCTCCTGGAACGACGTGCCTTATCGGTTCGAGGGTGGCACCCCGAACATCGCGGGGGCAATCGGCCTCGGGGCGGCGGTCGACTACCTGACGAACCTGGGGATGGAGTCGGTCCGGGCGCACGAAATGGAGATCACGCAATATGCACTGGACAAGATTGGACGGATCAACGGCGTCACGACGTACGGCCCGAAGGACGTCAAGAAGAAGGCCGGCGTGCTGGCCTTCACAATCGACAACGCCCATCCGCATGACGTCGCCTCGATCCTCGACGTGGAAGGCATCTGCATCCGATCGGGCCACCATTGTGCGCAGCCTCTGATGGAGCGCTACGACCTGCCGGCGACCGCGCGGGCGTCCTTCTATGTGTACAACGACCTCGAGGATGTGGACGTCCTCGCGGCCGGCATCAAGAAGGTGCAAGAGGTCTTCGCCTGATGCCCGCGGCCTCCGACCTGTACCAGGAGCAGATCCTGGACCACTACAAGCATCCGAAGAACAAAGGGCCTCTTCCCGGAGCGACCTTCAGCGCGCGCGACACGAACCCCCTCTGTGGAGACGAGGTCGCCTTTCACCTGAAGGTCGACCGCTCCCAGCGCGTCTCGGACGTGCGGTTCGAGGGCCGCGGATGCGCCATCAGTCAGGCCAGCGCCTCGATGCTCACCACGATGCTGAAGGGCCTTCCCCTGTCCGAGGCGGAGGCGCTAGGCGACGACGCCCTCGTGAAGAAACTGGGCATTTCGCTGAGCGCGGTGCGATTGAATTGCGCGCTCCTTCCCCTCCATGTGATGCGCCTCGCGGTCCGGGAGAAGAAGGCCGCCTCGACTTGAGGCCTCCGAAATCCATGTCTCCGGATCCCCCGAGTCCGGACGGGAGCCGCCTCGCGGACCGGATCGGTCACACGCCCCTGTTTTCCCTCGATCGAATCGCATCTCACGTGGCCCCCGGCGTGCGGATCTCCGCGAAGGCCGAGTGGCTGAACCCGGGAGGGAGCGTCAAAGATCGCGCGGCGCTCGGAATGCTCCGGGCCGCGGAGAAGGCGGGACTCACGAAGGATCGGACGCTCCTCGACGCAACGTCGGGCAACACGGGGATTGCAATCGCAATGCTCGCCGCGGCGGAAGGATACCGCGCGACCTTGTGCGTCCCGGGAAATATCTCTCAAGCGCGTCATCGGATGCTCGCCGCGTATGGAGCCCACCTCGTCCTGACGCCGCCTACCGAGGGGACGGACGGAGCTCAGGAGGCCGCCAAGGCCCTCGTCGAATCCGAACCGCGCAAGTTTTGGTACCTGGACCAGTACAACAACGAGGCGAACTGGCGGACTCACTTCGAGACGACGGGCCCTGAGATTTGGGAACAGACCCGCGGCGGCATCACCCATCTGGTCGCTTGCCTGGGCACGACCGGCACCTTCGTCGGCGTCGGCCGGTTCCTCCGTCAGCGGGATCCCCGTGTCCGGTTGGTGGCGGTCCAACCGGACGGACCCTTCCACGGCATCGAGGGCGTGAAGCATCTCGAGAGCTCCCGCGTCCCTGGCATCTGGGATCCGAAGATGCCGGACGAAGTCCTCGCGGTCGCGACCGAGGATGCCCAACGGGCCGTCCGGCGCCTCGCTCGGGAAGAGGGTCTCCTGGTCGGCACCTCCAGCGGCGCCGCATTCGATGCGGCCCTGCGCCTAGCGGAGCGGATCTCGCAAGGCCGAGTCGTCGTCATCTTCCCGGACAGTGGGGAACGATACCTGGAAGAACGGTATTGGGAGAACGGATCGTGATCGAGATTACCGCGGCCGTCTTCCGCGCCATGGAGGGTCACGCGCGAGAGGCTTTCCCCGAGGAGTGCTGCGGCTTCCTCCTGGGCCATGTCAGCGAGCCGCGCCGGGTCGAGGAAGCGAAACGCGCGAAGAATGTCGCGGTGGCGGACCGCACTCGACGATACGAGATCGATCCACTGGAACTCCTCCATGCCGACGACGACGCCCGGGCGCGAGG
>VBLT01000016.1 GCA_005878615.1 Methanobacteriota archaeon | reverse complement strand
TATCTTCGCCGCCATTCGCCACGGTCGTGGCCTGCGGGAGGAACAGGAAGGCGGGGACGACGGTGAATAGGAGCAGGCTTACGAGAATGGCGCTGCTGATCCCCGCAACTCTCCTCGACGTCGAACCCCTCATGGTAGAGATGTGAGGCGGGGCTAATGAGGCCTTCCTCCAATCGCGAATTTGAGAACCATTTTTCGCGGACTCGCCCGGCGGCGTTCGGTGAAGAGACCTAGATCGAATGACATCATTCCGCGGAAAGTTTCATCCCCTGCACGGTGCTGCGGACGGCGCGGGCCGGTAGATCAGCGGAAGATCGCCTGCTTTGCAAGCAGGAAGCCCTGGGTTCAAATCCCAGCCGGTCCACTTCTAAACCAGGTTTCGAAGCCCCCTTCGAATGCCGCGTGGGATACCTGATATGCCCGGTGGTGAAGCCTCCTCTGTTGACTTCCGTTCGATAAGACGACGCCCATTAACGGTGGCGTCCAGACGACCCTGGAATTTGCCCCACGATGGATGGAGTCCGGATTCGACCGAATCGAGCCTGCGATCAGCCTTTTGTCAGGCATTCGGTGGGGGTCGCTTCCGCCGACGAAGGACCACCAAGGTAGCGATCCCCCCGGCACCTACGACGGCGGCGACACCGGCGTACAACAAGATCGGATCGGATGACGGCCCCGCAATCGGCGTAAACTGGATTAGAGTGGAGACCGGCGCGCCGTCCACCCGTATCTCTGCCGAAGAAGGCAGCTCCACGTACCCGGGAACGGCGCCCACCACAAACGCGTACGTCCCACTCGGGCGACGGAAAGTAATCGAAGCATCGGAGGAATGCCTGGACGTTCCGTTCACGACCACGGACCACGAAGTTTCGGCCGCGAGACCGCGTTCCGCAAATACGACGTCGAACGCGGCCTCCGGCGAAACGATTGAGATCGTTCCTTCCCCGCTGTTGTACAGAAAGTCCGTTACCGGGTCGTATGCCACGCCGGGACCCCCGCCGGCTCGTACGTTTCCAACGACTGTATTCGTGGCGTCGTCGATGACGCTCAGATTGCCCGATTCAGAATTTGAGACGAAAACATAGCCGAGAGTAGGGACGTACGCCGCGCCCGCGGGGTAGCCTCCTGCGGGAAGGGGGATTGTCGCGACGACGGTATTTGTCGCGTCGGAAATCGCTCTGACGGAGGGCGGAAGCTGGGATCCCACAAAAATCTCGCCCCTTCCGCTGTCGTAGGCGAGGGCCTGCGGCTCGTTCCCCAAGGGGATGGAAGCCACAACGGTGTGGTTGGCGTCGGAGATCACGCTGATTCCACTCCCGTAATTTGCGACAAAGATCTCGCCCTTACCGGAATCGTACGACAGGCGCCGAGGCTCGCTCCCCACAGGGATCGTCGCGACCACGGTGTTTGTTTCGTCGGAGACCACGCTGACGGTATTTGATTGGTCGTTCGCAACGAAGATTTCCCCTCTGGCGGCGTCGTACACGACATCGGTAGGTTCTCGCCCAACCGGAATCGTCGCGACGACCGTGCGCGTGGCGACAGAAATCACGCTGACGTTGCCACGCGGAGCGTTCGCAACAAAGATCTCCCCTTTTCGCGCGTCGTAGGCAATCCCTCGAGGATCGCCTGCGACCGGAATCGTCGCGATCACCTTGTTAGTGGAGTCGGAGATTACAGTCACGTTGCTGGGCCAGCCGGACCCGACGAAGATGTCGCCGGTCTCGGGGTCGGAAGCAATCCCGTAGGGCTCGCTCCCCACGGGAATCGTCGCTACCACGGCATGGGTCGTATCCGAGATGACGCTCACCGTGTTCGAGTATTGGCTCGTGGCAAAGACCTCGCCTTTGGCGCTATCGTATGCCACACCCCAGGGACCGCTCTGCACCGGAGTCGTCGCCACAACCGTGTTCGTGGAGTCGGAAATCACACTCACGGAGTCCGAGTCGCCGTTCACGACGTGGATCTCGCCTCTCCCCGCGTCGTAGGCAACCCCCCGGGGGTCGAACCCGACCGGAACGCTTGCGACGACTGTGTTCGTGCTATCGGAGATGACGCTGACGTTGTTCGATCCGCTGTTCGCCACGAAGATCTCTGCCTTTGCAGCATTGTAGGCGATGCCGAACGGGTTTCTCCCTACCGAAATGTTCGCCACGACGGTGTTCGTCGTGTCCGAAATGACGCTGACGGTGTCCGCGTTGAAGTTCGTGACGAAGACTTCCCCCCTCCCGGCGTCATAGGCGAGCCCACACGGGTCACCGTTGCATCCGGGAATCGTCGCAATGACGGCGTGCGTCCCGTCGGATATGACACTCACGGTCCCATAGCCTCCACTTGCGACGAACATTTCCCTTTTTCCGGAGTCGTACGCGAGCGTCGAGAGACCGCCGTTTCCCACCGGGATGTTCGCGACGACGGTGTTCGTCTCGTCGGAAATGACGCTTACGCCACTCGATCCCACACCCGTGACAAAGATTTCGCCAGTCCCGCTGTTAAATGCGACCCATGGGAGATACATTCCGATGATGATGCCGGGCAACGGTGCATTCCCGGGGCGCGAGAGTCCAATCCGCGTCATGGGGATGTTCGCCACGAGGGTGTTCGTCTCGTCGGAAATGACGCTGACGGTGTTCCTGGAGTAGCTCGCGACGAAGACTTCGCCTTTGTCGCTGTCATATGCAACGCCTACCGGGCCCAATCCGTTCGCTGCGACGAAATGCCCCGGGATCAGCGTGTTGTTCAGAAGGACGAGCGTGGACGCCACATACGGTTCTGCGGACGGAGAAAGGGGGAGGACCGAGAGACCTCCCCCCGAACCGGTCCCGCTCAGAGCGACCGTCCATATCATGCCGGCGGCGAACATGAGGAGGCCTCGTTTACGTCCGCCGTTCTGCCCCTCCAAGCGGCCCTCCATACCGCTTAGAATTGAAGTCGGGGGTCTTCAACCTACGGTCGTAGCTCATTCCGGGCCAGAAAGCTCGGATCACCGTGGGTCTGAACGTCCCCAAGGTAGGCTTCTGGCCGGCCCACTTCTATTTCCAATACCAAAAAGTCCTGGTGTACAAAAACATGAAGAGTCACGGAATGTCGGCGACCCGCCGCGTTCACCGCTGCCACGTTTCGAAAGCCTGCCTCGCCGCGGTCAGCCTAGCCCCCCGCAGCCGCTCTCCAAGAAAGAATCAGGTATCGATGAGGTGCTCCGATAGCGCGAGCAGTCTCTTCGCGAATCGACCAGCAACCTGAGAAGAATCCTCATACGAGGGTTTGGCATCGCCCCGGTCGGGCATGGCGGAGGAGGCATCGGTCCCCGGCGTCCGACCGTTGATTCGGCCGATGCGATGGCTCCTGTACGCCGCGAGCGCTTTGGTCTTCCTCGCGGGCTTGCAACTGAGCTTCCTGACGGAGCAAACGAACACCTATTTCGCCTGGACCATCGCCCCGCCTCTGACCGCGGCGTTCCTCGGGGCGGCGTACTGGGCCGCGGTGCCCGTGGAATTGATCGCGGCCCGCGAAAAGGTGTGGGCGAAGGCCCGCGTCGCGGTGCCAGCCATCTGGTTGTTCACGACCCTCACGCTCGTGGCGACCCTCGTGCACTTCGACCGCTTCCATTTCTCCAGCCCAATCGCGAGCGCGCAAGGGGCCGCATGGTTCTGGCTCTCGATTTACGCCGGCGTTCCCGTGGCGATGTTGCTCATCGGATGGCTCCAGATTCGCGCGCCGGGAGGCGATCCGCCGCGGGGCGCTCCGGCGCCCACTTGGATTCGGGTCCTGGTCCTCGGCCAAGGGGGCGGCATGCTTGTCTTCGGCGCGGGACTCTTCCTCCTCCCGTCGGTCGTCGCGCCGCTGTGGCCGTGGCCCCTCACGACTTTGACCTCGCGGGCCATCGGAGCGTGGCTGATCGGCATCGGCTTCGCGGCGCTCCACGCGAACCGCGAGAACGACCTGTCCCGCATCACGCCCCTCGCCGGCGGGTACGTGGTCTTCGCGGTCCTGGGGCTCGTCGCCCTTGGACGATACGCGAGTACCGTGAACTGGGCCGCGCCGGCAGCGTGGATCTACCTGGCCTTCCTGCTGAGCATCCTCCCGGTAGGCCTGGCGGCGCTCCCGATTCGCCGATGGCTCGGTCGGTCCGGAAGCGTCCGCGACGATTCATGAGTCGGTCGGCGATCTCGGCAACTCGAGTCCGCAGGAATCGGATGCCGAAAGCCGGAAAGAGATCAGGTCGGACGGTGAATCTGCTTCCGAAGGTCAATCGGATTCATGGAACCTGGACACCGAAGATCGCCGTGGCGATCGGACTCTGGATGCGGAATGGATCTGAATTCCGCGGACATCACACGCCCGCGTACAGGCGGTCCGCGAGTTCTGTCGGGAGGCCCGTCCGCCGGATCGCAGTCGCCACCGAGTCGATGTCGTAGGGCACCCGGCGCACCCCGAAGGTCCGGCTCGACAGATCGAGGAGGCCCCACGCCGCCCGCGGGTCCCCGTCCCGCGGCTGGCCGACGCTCCCGGGGTTGACCAGGAGTCCGGACCGGAAGGCCCGGGCCATCGGCAGGTGCGTGTGGCCCAGGATGACGAAGGGCGCCCCCGCCTTCCGGACGAGGGATTCGTCCGCGGTCTGGGGGAACACATATTCGTCGTCGTCCCGCGGGCTTCCGTGGTACATCGCGACCACGCCTTCGGGCATCGTCGTCCGGGTCCGGTCCTCGAGTTCCTTTAGGTATCCGACGGACCCCGGCGTCAGTTGGATCCGGGTCCAGCGGAGCGCGGCGGCCGCGAGCTCGTTGAACCGGAACGGATCGCCGCCGAGCACGCCGCGATCGTGGTTCCCTCGGATCGCCTTCGCGTGGCGGTCGCGGAGGACCTGCAGCACCTCGTTCGGCCAGGGATTGTACCCGACGAGGTCCCCCGCGACCCAGAGCCCGGCCGGCGAGAGGCTGTCGACGTCGCGGAGGACCGCCTCGAGGGCGGGCAGGTTCGCGTGCACGTCCGCGAGGATGGCGAGGCGCATCGGGCGGGCCGATGGGGCACGGCCTATATCTCACGTTCTCAATACGACGCCAAGATGAGGCGGCATTTCGCGCAGCGGGCGGCGGAGAGCCACGCCATCTTCGATCCGTCGTTGTGGCCGATCGCCTCGCCGGTCATGCCGAACAGCAGGTGCGTCGCGAAGCCGCTGAACCAATGGAGCCCGGCGGGCATGCTCGAGGCTCCGACGAAGCCCTGGGCCATCGCCTCGCCGCACCGGGGGCATCGGTCCATCGGCGGGCCGAGCCGGTGGGGGCATATGAACGCCAGGGACGCAGGATTCGTCCACCTGGTGGTTACCCTTAAGTAAGGGTAACTCCATCCGGGACGCATGCAGGTCGGTTGTGGCTTCCGCGTGAAGGCGGTGAAGGGCCAGGAATACGTCTACTTCTGGCACTACGAGGACCGAGGCGGCAAGGCCCGCCAGGTCTACGTCTACATGGGTCCCCGCCGGTCGGCGACGACGGCCGATCGCCTCGCTGGGGCCGTCGAGGCGTACTTCGGGCGGGCCTCGGACGACCTCCGCCGACAGCTCGGCGGGCAGCGGGCGGCGATCGCGGCCTTGCGGGCCTGAAGGGGCCCGGACACCACCCGGGAGACCTTTCGCCCCGCCCATCCGGTCCGACGAGCCGGGTGCGCAGCTTTATGAGGGATGGGTCCCGTTAGCCGCCCATCCGTACCCTGAAGGGTCCGGATAGTAGGTAGTGAATGGACGAAGACAGAGGCGGAAGACGAGGCGGAGGCGGCTACGACCGCGGACCGCGTCAAATGTACGACGCGGTGTGCGCGGACTGTGGCCAAGCCACGCAGGTCCCGTTTAAGCCGGACCCTGCGAGGCCCGTCTACTGCCGAGATTGTTTCGCAAAGCGCCGGCCGCGACGGTTCTAGTCAGGAACGGCAGCAGAGCGTTCGAACCCTTTTCCGTTTGAGCTCCAACCGGTCATGCGGCTGGCGCGGAGCTCCACTTTTTCATTCCCATCCGATCGAGAGGAGCGTCTCGACGTCCTCCGGTACCGTCGGAGGGTCGCGAGGCAAGACCAGCGCCGGAGGGATCGCCCTCGGGGACGGTTCGCCGTCTTCGGAGAGCAGCAGGTAGATGAGGACCGCCGCGACGAGGCCGTTGTGGTACGCCAGCCATTGCCAGAAGTACGGCTGCCAGCGGAAGGTCGCGGAGAGGAACATGCCGACGACCAGGCCCGCGAAGAGGACCGCGCCCGCGACCGCGAACCGACTCGGCCGAGCGCCCTCGGCTTCCACGGCCGGACGATGTCGTGGCCCTCGGATAAAGGCTTCCGCACCGGTTGCATTCCTTCTTCCTCAACCTTATTTTATCCTCGCGGCTCTGGAGGCGCGGATGGATCGCGTCGAGGTGCGGCCGGGCGTGGAGGCGACGCGAGATTTCGCCCTCCTCCTGCGCGAGGAACGCGTCCTCGTGATCTCGGACCTCCACCTGGGCTTCGAGGGCGCCCTCGCAGAGCAGGGCGTCTCGATCCCGCGGTTCCAGCGGCGCGTGATCCTCGAGCGCCTCGGCAAGATGCTCGACCGTAACAAGGCGGAGCAGGTCGTCATCGCGGGGGACTTCAAGCACGAGTTCTCGAAGAACCTCGTCGACGAATGGGTCGAGGTGAAGCAGGTCCTGCGGTTCCTCAAGGACCGCGTGAAGCCGGTCCTCGTCCGCGGGAATCACGACAACTACCTCGCGACGATCCTCGGGGACCTCCACCTCCCGCTGGACAACCGGGCGGACATCGGCGGGTACACGATCGTCCACGGGCACGAGGAGGTCTCGACGCTCCATCCGATCATCATGGGCCATGAGCATCCCGCGGTCAAGTTGAAGGACGACCTCGGGGCGACGGTCAGCGTGCCCGCATTCCTCGTCACGGAGCCGCTGCTCGTCCTGCCCGCCTTCAGCCCGCTCGCCCTGGGGGTCGACGTGGCCTCGTATCCTTACCTCTCGCCGATCTTGAACCGGACGCCGATCGATGATGCACGCGTGATCGGCGTGGACGAGAAGGAAGGCCTCCTCGACTTCGGTCCGATGAAACGACTCCAGGAGATTTCCGGCGCCTTGCTGATGAAATAGGGCGATCTCCTCGAGCGACGAATCACTAGTCCGGATGCTTGGCTTCCAAGACCGCGACCATGAGAATGCCTAGTCCAATCGCCCACAGAAGCGACGCGAATCCGAAGGCGGACGCTCCCAACCGGGCAACTTCGGTCGAACTCAACGTGAGGATCAATCCGAAGAGTCCAAAATGCAAACCCACGAACGCAATCGGAATGGCACGCCGGGACACAACAATCCTTCCAAATCGAAGATGGAAGGCGAGGGCAAGATTTTTCCGATTCTCCTTGCTCCCTCCTCCGTGGTCGCGGACATCGAAATCGCGCAAGCGACCAAGATGCGGCCCATCGTCGACGTCGCCAAGGACCTCGGCCTATCGCGGGACGACCTCATCCTGAAGAGCGACGTCGTCGCGAAAGTCAAGCTCGCGGCGGTCGACCGGGTCCGCAAGGGTCGGCAAGGCAAGTTCGTCCTCGTCACCGGCACGACCCCGACCCGCTACGGGGAGGGGAAGACCCTGACCACGGTCGGCCTCGGCCAGGCCCTGAACCGCCTCGGCACGAAAGGGATCGTCGCCGTCCGCGAGCCGTCCCTCGGGCCCGTCTTCGGGACGAAAGGCGGCGCGACCGGAGGCGGCCGGGCCCAGGTCCTGCCGATGGAAGAGATCAACCTTCACTTCACGGGGGACATCCACGCCGTCGGCGCGGCGAACAACCTGATCGCCGCGATCCTGGACGCGCACATCTTCCACGGGAACGAGATCGACATCGATCCAACCCGCGTCCTGTTCCCGCGGTGCCTCGACATGAACGACCGCCAGCTGCGGAACATCGTGACGGGCCTCGGCGGGCCGAAGCACGGCGTGCCTCGGGAGGACGGCTTCATCATCACGGCCGCGAGCGAGGTCATGGCGATCCTCTGCCTCGCGGAGGGCATCCCGGACCTCAAGGCCCGCCTCGAGCGGATCGTGGTCGCGTTCGACCGCAAGCAGCGTCCGGTCGGCGCGGGGGACCTGTACGTCCACGGGGCCGCGGCGATCCTCCTGAAGGACGCGCTGATGCCGAACCTGGTGCAGACCCTCGAGGGGACGCCGGCCCTCGTGCACGGCGGCCCCTTCGCGAACATCGCCCACGGCCACAATTCCGTCCTCGCGGACCGCCTCGCCCTCGGACTGGGGGACATCGTCGTCGCGGAGGCGGGCTTCGGCGCGGACCTCGGGGCCGAGAAGTTCGTCGACCTCGTCTGCCGCGCGAGCGGCCTGCGACCGGACGCCGCGGTGCTCGTCGTGAGCATCCGCGCCCTCAAGCATCACGGAGGTGCGAAGCGCAAGGACTTGGCCGCCGAGAATCCGAAGGCCCTCCAGGCCGGCATGGTCAACCTCGACGCCCACGTGCGGATCCTGCAGACCCTCGGCATGACCCCGGTCGTCGCGGTGAATCGGTTCATCGCGGACACGGATCGCGAGGTCGACGCGGTCATCGACCATTGCAAGGACCTCGGCGTCCGGGCGGCCCCGCACACGTTCCACGAAGACGGCGGCGCGGGCGGGGAGGAACTCGCCCGCCTCGTGGTCGATGCGACGAAGGCCTCGACGCGCGCGGTGCGGTTCGTCTACCAGGACGCGGACGCGTTCGAGGAGAAGGTTGCCAAGGTCGCCACGTCGGTCTACGGCGCGGCGGGAGTGAAGTACGACGCCGCGGCCCTCGAGGACCTCGAGCGGCTACGGGCCGCGGGCCTCGACGGCCTGCCGGTCTGCATCGCGAAGACACAGCTCAGCTTGAGCGATGACGAGCGCGCCCTCGGCGCGCCGACGGGGTGGACCCTCCAGGTCCGCGGCATCCGACCGTCCGCGGGCGCGGGTTTCCTCGTCGTCCTCGCGGGGGACATCATGCGAATGCCTGGTTTGGGCGAAGAACCTGCAGCTTTGAGCATGGACATCGACGACGCAGGGCATATCAGGGGCCTCTTCTGATCCGGTAGCCGGGAAGAGAGAGAGGCCCTCCCCAGGATCTCACCTTACCCGGCGGCGATCGTCGGGTTCCTCGGGCTCGGGTTCCTCCCGTACCTCGTGCTCTCCAAGCCCTTCTGAGCCCGCGGGCAAAGGGCCTTAGCCGACGCCCGCGCTCCTCGCAGCATGTCAGGGCCGCCGGGCGCGACTGGACCCACGGGCGATTGGGAGACGCTGTACGCCACCTCCGACGTCGCGACGCTCCCATGGTACAACCCCGTCTTGGACACCGACATCGAACGCGCCCTGAAAGCGCACCGCCTCCGGGGCGCACGGATCCTGGACCTCGGGACAGGCCCCGCGACGCAGGCGATGAACCTCGCCAAGCGCGGCTTCGATGTGCTCGCGACGGACATCTCTTCGAGCGCGATCGGGAAGGCGAAGGCGGCGGCCAAGGCGGCCGGATTGTCGATCGAGTTCCGCGTGGACAACGTCCTCAAGTCGAAGCTCGAAGCGAATCTCGTGGACGCGATCATGGACCGCGGGGTCTTCCACGTGCTGCCGAAAGACAAGCGGCCGATCTACGTGCAGACGGTCCACCGGGTCCTCCGACCGGGCGGCTGGCTGTTCCTGAAATGCTTTTCGATCAAGGAGCCGGGCACCTGGGGCCCGTTCCGCCTCGCGGAATCGGAGCTCCTCGGATACTTCCGCGGGACATTCGAGATCCTGTCCGTCGTCGAGACCGTCTTCCAGGGGAATGTCTCGCCCGCCCCGAAAGCGTTGTTCGCGACCTTCCGCCGCGAGACGAAGCCCGAGGAGCCGGTAACTCAGAAGCGCGACCGGAAGCGCTCGACGAGGTCCTGATTGCCCACGTAGGTGGGCACCGTCTGCTCGATTCCCTTCGGCGGGAGGTCGAGGATCCTCTCCTTCCCCGTCGTCCCGGCGCCGCCGGCGGCCTCCGCGATGAACGCGATCGGGTTCGATTCGAAGTGGAGCCGGTACTTGCCCGCGGGCTTGTCGACCTCCGCCGGGTACGCGAAGAAGCCGCCGTAGTGGAGGATCTGATTGAAGTCCCCGACGAAGGAGCCGCCGTACCGGAGATTCATGAGCTCCCGCTCGAGTTCTCCGACGAATGACTTGACCTCCGGGATCCAGCGGTCTCGGTGACCGCCGACGCCGTACAGTTTGCCCTTCACCGGGAGGCGGAGGCCCTCCTCGATCAGGAAGAACTCCTCCGGGCGGCCGCCCCCGCCCTGGACGAACTCGTGGACGCCGCGGGCCGTCGCGTAGACGAGCGTCGTCGCGGGCCCGTAGATCAGATATCCGGCGGCGAACAGGTCCGAGCCAGCCGCCGGAAGGCGTTTCCGGTCGAAGATCCCGAAGATCGTCCCGAAGATGTTGTTGCTCTTCACGTTCGAGGAGCCGTCGAGCGGATCGAGGACGACGGAGAATCGCCCGCGGCCCACCTCTTTGACCGCCCCCATCTCCTCGGAGGCGACCTGGGACACGAGCTTGGACGCCTTCAGCGCTTCGACAAGAAGATCGTTCATCCACACGTCGAGCTCGAGCTGCTGTTCGCCGTACACGTTCCGGGTCGCAGCGGGGTCCCGCCGAATCGGCAGCTCGCCTCGGATCCGGGTCACGAGTCCGGCGATGTGCGTCAGCAACCGCGACAGATCGCGGTCCGCCTTCGCCGCATGCTCCGCGAGCGTGACGTCCGTCCCGCGTCCCTCCTCAGTACTTGCCGTACCACCCTTCGAAGTGGTCCTGGAGCTTCTCCTTGCCGCCGTAGAAGTCCCACCACGCGCGGGCGTGGCGGTGGGCGAGGTCCGCGAGGATCTGGAAGTTCTTCACGCCCTGGCCTTGGACGTAGGCCATCTGGGCCTCGAGCGTCTTCTCGCGGAAGGCGTCCTTCCAGATGGCGCGGCCCGCGAGGAAGCCGGAGGCCCCGCCCTGGCAAGCGATCTCGACGAGCCCGCGGAACACGTCGAAGTCGGCGCCCGCGCTGAGGACGACCCAAGGGACCTTCGTCGCGCGGCTGAGCCGCTCGCAATTCTTCCGGAGGTCGTCCGCGTTCGGCGTGGCGTGCACGTCGCCCGGGAACTCGGCCTTGAGCACGTCGATCCCCATGGGGCTGAGGATCTCCGCCGTGCGGACGATCGTGTCCGCCTTGTGGGCCGCGAACTCCTCCTCCGTCTCGTCGACGGCGTAGGACATCGGTTCGCAGACGAACGCGAGGTCGAGCTTGCGGCACTGATCCGCGACGGACTTCACGACCTTCTTCTGATGATCGACGACCTCGCGCGGGGCGTCCGGGTTGAAGAAGATCAGGAGCTTGGCGGCGCTCGCGCCGAGGCGCTTCACCTTCTCCACGGACCAGCCGTCGAGGAGCGTCGTGAGCCGCCAGTTCCCTTTCTTCTCGTA
>VBLT01000088.1 GCA_005878615.1 Methanobacteriota archaeon | reverse complement strand
GCGTCGGGGGGGACAACCGCAGGCCACACGAGGGACACAAGGCCATCTCGGCCGGAACGGCCGCTCCGCATTGCGGGCATTCTCGCTCGGCCTGGGTGATCACCCGGTCCAGCTGGGCGACCTCTTCGTCCCAGGCGACGTCGTCCAGGAGGGAGCTCGCCGTGGAGCGCAACTTCGTGGCGGCACCCGGCCTCTGGAACAGCTTCGCCTGAAGGCGCAGCTGCGCCACCTTGATCTTCTTCGCGTCGGGGGCCAGGGACACGGCGAGATCGAGGGAGGTGACCGCCGCGTCGACGCGGCCGACCGAATCGAGGAGGAGGCCACGAGCGTACAGCATCTCCGCGTCGTCCGGCCTCTTCGCCAGTCGACCGTCATAGAACGCGATGAGGGCCGCGGACCCTTCCTGGGCAAAGGCCCGGCGGATGTCCTCTTCCATTTCCTCTTCGTCGAAGGGCGCGCCGCATTCGAGGCAGTCCGAGGAAAAGGCGGACGTCACGCATCCGCAGAGAGGACACTCGTACTCGTCCTGGGCGACGGATTCCTTCGTCCGCTTCGGAGGAGCATAGTTGAGCAGATGAAACGAGGCGACCATCTTGCGGGCGGCGATAGGACCGACTTCGGGGATCCGGGCCAGTTGGTCTTCCTTCGCGCGGGCGATTTTCCACGGAGCGTCATAGCCCCGATCGATCAGCGCCTGCGCCCGCGAGGCGTCGAGCCCGAGGACTTTCAGCAGGTCCATGACCGCGTGGCGGTCGATGTCCCCCTTGATCCGACGGATCGGCCGCGGGGTCGGACTCGCAACGTCGGTTGGCGGATCGACGGAAGGCGAAGCGAGACCCGCCAACCCGGCCGGCGCAGGGAATTGCGTGTGGCACTGATCGCAGATCAGTTGCCACGGATTCACCTGGCCGCAGTCCGCGCAGCGGGCCATCCTCTCGAGGGACCGGGCGTTGCGCAGGATGGTGACCGCGCCGCAGGTGTTGCACAAGACCACCGGGAAGACCTTGCCCCCGCAGGCACTGCACGCCGGAAGGTCATCCACGCGGACGCTCATCGGGACCGGCCCCCTGGGGGACCGACGCCGTCGCAAAGACGGGGACGGAGCGTCCTCTGACTCACGCGGAATCCTGCGACCATCACGTGTCGCCCGTCGCAACTAGGCTTTATAGCGGTCCATAGACTTTCGCCCGCCGTTATCACGAGGGATTCGGGGGAATGGAGCGGGCCGTCATCCTCTGCGACGGTTATTTTGGACAGAACACCGGGAAGACGGCGAACGGTCTCGTCCGATATTCGAAACGGTACACGATTGTCGGCGTGATTGATCACACGAAGGCCGGACGCGATGCGGGCGAGGTCCTCGACGAGAAGGCGAACGGCATCCCGATCGTCGCGGACCTGAAGGAGGCGGTCGAGCGGTGCGAGCCGGACACCCTCATCGTCGGCGTGGCGACGTTCGGTGGCTATATTCCGCAGGAATACCGACCGATCCTGCGCGAGGCGATCGAGCGCGGATTGAACCTCGTCGCCGGGCTTCATGAGTTCCTCACGGAAGACCCGGAGTTCCTGAAGCTCGCGGAAGCCCACGGGGTCCGCCTCTTCGACGCGCGAAAACCGCGCCCCATCCGGGACTCGAAGCAGTTCAGCGACCTGGCGCGGAAGCTGCCTTGTCTTCGGATCGCCGTGCTCGGGACGGACGGGGCGATCGGGAAGCGGACCACGGCCCTCCTCCTGGCGGATGCCCTGACCGCCGCGGGAATCCCCGCGACCTTCGTGGCCACCGGGCAGACGGGACTGATTCAAGGCTCGACCTACGGGGTGCCGCTCGACGCGATCAAGGGCGATTTCATGGTCGGCGAGCTGGAGTCGGAGATCGTCCGGGCATACGAGGAGACGAAGCCCAAGGCAATCATCGTCGAGGGACAAGGGAGCATCTCCCATCCCGCGTACGTGTGCGGAACCCGTGCGATCATCAATGCGGCGATGCCGTCAGGGATCGTCATGATGCATGCGCCCGCGCGGAAGACGCGGAGCTTCCGGCGGGACGTGGTCGCGTGGCCGATGCCCACCGTGGAGGGGGAGATCGAGTGGCTCGAGTTCTTCGCCCGCGCGGCGGGTGGCGGCAAGGTCATCGGCCTCGGCGTAAACCACGAGAACATGACCCGGGACGAGGTCGAGGAGACGGTTCGGGCCTACGAAGGCCGATACGGACTCCCGACCGCGGATCCGCTCTGGCACGGTTGCGGCAAGTTCGTGGCGCCGATCCGGCGGATGCTATGAGGATTCCGCGCTCGCATCCCCGGTATGCGTCCCTCATGCAACGCGAGCGCCTAGTGAGGGCGTGGAAAGCGGGAATCGTCGTCCCGGAGGGACTCATCGCCCACGGCCGCGGCGAGGCCTGGGACTACCTCATGGGAGAGGGGACGAGTGCTCCCGCGCTGGTGGCCGAGCGCGCCGCCGCGGCCTACCTGCTCGCCGCGCACCGCCCGGTGATCTCCGTGAACGGCAACGTCGCGGCGCTCAACGGACGAGACGTCGTCCGCCTGGCGAAGGCGATTCCCGCCAGGATCGAAGTCAACCTGTTTCATCGATCAAAGGACCGTGTCCGGAAAATCGTCCATCTGCTCGAGAGCGCCGGGGCCAAAAGCGTCCTCGGGCTTCGTCCCAACGCCCGGATCCCCGGCCTCGATTCGAAACGCGCCCTCGCGAACCGTGAAGGAATCTTCGGTGCGGATGTGGTACTCGTCCCCTTGGAAGACGGGGACCGTGCGGAGGCCCTCGTCCGCATGAAGAAAACGGTGATCAGCGTCGACCTGAATCCCCTCTCCCGCACTTCGCAGCGCGCCACGATCCCGATTGTCGACGAGCTGACTCGAGCCCTGCGGAACATTGAGAAATTCGTGATCGAACTCAAATCGGATCCCGCTGAGGCCGCCCGAGTCCGGCGGGCCTATCGAAAGGACGGCAACCTGAGAGCGGTGTATTCTTTCCTCGAATGGCGCATCGATCGACTTCGCCGTGGAGCCGGGGTAAGGCCTGCACCGCGACGAAAGGCTACCAAAGCGGGACGCTAAGTCCCGCGAGGAAGGATCAGCTCCAGTGGCCGGCCTTCCACTTGATGGAGCAGCCCATCGGAGGCACGAATCCAGTCGGCGGGTCCTTGTGAGCGACGAGGGCGTCGAGGACCTCGCGCATCACCTGCTTCCGGACCGACTTCGGGTCCTTCGAATCGTCGAGCTTCCCGCGGTAGCGGAGCTTACGGCCCGCATCGAAGACGAAGAAGTCGGGAGTGCAAACGGCTCCATAGGCCTCCGCGGACTTCTGCGACTCATCGTGCAAATAGGGGAAATTGTACCCCTTCCGCTTCGATCGCTCGACCATGTGAGCGAAGTCGTCCTCGGGATAGCTTTCCTGGTCGTTCGCGTTGATCGCCACGAATTGGACGCCTTTGGACGCGAAATCCTTCTGGACCGCGATCGTGCGATCCTCCCACGCCTGCACATAGGGGCAGTGGTTGCACCAGAAGGCGACCACGAGGATCGGCTTGTCCTTGAACGAGCCTAGCGAATAGGTCTTGCCGTCGACCGCGGGCAGAGAGAAGTCCGGAGCGGCGGAACCAATCGGGAGTCCTTCGTACTTCACGAGCTCCATGGGATCATCAGGTTTCGCCTATTCAAGCGGCCGTAATAGGCTTTCGCCTGAGCGGCCAAAGGCTTTTGGCGTCTTCGCCCCCTTCAATTTCGTGGGCCGGAGCCTCGCGGACTTCATGCTCCCCGGTCGGAACAAGGAATGGGTCTTGGCCGTGGCGAGCGGCGTCGCCACGGAGCTGCGGATGAAGGTCGAGGTGACGTCCATGAACCAGCTCAAGGCGCGGCGGGGAAGCATCTGGTGGACGGGGACGCGGAACTTCGTCGTGACGGCCCATGACGTGCCCGGGGGCGCCTCGGTGCACATCGAGGCGTGGGCCGGGGGCCTCACCGAACTCAGCGCGGACCCATCCGGAATCTTTGGCTTGATCCCGCGTCGCGATGCCTGGCGTGTCGCCTCCACGCTCGTGTCTCGGCTAGGCGTGATTCCCGAACAGGTGTTTCGCCATTCTTGACGCAAACTTTATGACGGACCCGCCGGATGGACCAATCCCGTGATTTGACGTGAAATATGTCATCGTCACGGGTGGCGTTTTGTCGGGCCTCGGGAAGGGGATCAGCACTTCTTCCATCGGCGTCCTCCTGAAGTCGAAGGGTTTGAAGATCTGTCCGGTCAAGATCGATCCCTACCTGAACGTCGACGCGGGGACGATGAATCCGTACCAGCACGGCGAGGTCTTCGTCCTCGACGACGGCTCGGAGGTCGACCTGGATCTCGGCAACTACGAGCGGTTCCTCGATGTGAACCTCACCGGGGACCACAACATCACGACCGGGAAGGTCTACCGGTCCGTCATCGAGAAGGAACGCCGCGGCGACTACCTCGGCAAGACGGTCCAGATCATCCCGCACGTCACGGACGAGATCAAGGCGCTGGTCCGCGAGGTGGGGGAGAAGGAACACGCCGACGTCGTGCTGGTCGAAGTCGGCGGGACCGTTGGCGACATCGAGGGGATGCCCTTCCTCGAAGCGGTTCGCCAGCTTGGGCAGGAGGTCGGCAGAGAGAATATCCTGTTCGTCCACACGACCCTCGTCCCCGTGATGGGCGCGGTCGGGGAGCAGAAGACGAAGCCGACGCAGCAGAGCGTACGGGAACTCCGGGCCGCTGGGATCCAGCCGAACGTGATCATCGCCCGCGGCGAGCACTCCCTGGAGACTGAGATCAAGAAGAAGATCGCGTTCTTCTCGGACGTCCCGGTGGAGGGAGTCATCAGCGCGCCGGACGCGTCGACGATCTACGACGTGCCGCTCCTCTTCGACGGGCAGGGACTCACCGAATACGCGATGAAGACGCTCGGCCTGCGCCCGAAATCCGAGGACATGCGGGAATGGAAGGCCTTCCTCGAGGACCTGAAGAGCCCGAAGAAGGAAGTCACGATCGCGCTGGTGGGCAAGTACACCCATCTGAAAGACTCATACATCAGTCACATCGAGGCGTTCCATCACGCGAGCGCCGCCGCACGGGTCCACGTGAGGCTGAAGTGGGTCGAGTCGATCGACCTCGAGAAAGAGGGCACGAAACCCCTCGAGGACGCCGATGGCATCCTGGTCCCGGGAGGGTTCGGGGACCGCGGGATCGAGGGGAAGATCGCCGCGACCCGCTTCGCGGCGGAGAACGAGGTCCCATTCCAGGGCGTCTGCCTCGGATTCCAGTTGGCCACGATCGGATTCGCCCGCGCGGCCTTGGGCCTGAAAGGGGCAAACAGTTCCGAGTTCGATCCGAAGACCCCGCATCCGATTGTCGACCTCCTGCCGGAGCAGCACGCGGTCAAGGGGAAAGGCGCGACGATGCGCCTCGGAGCCCATCCGATTGTGTTGGATCCGAAGTCGATGTCAGCCAAGATGTATGGGGCGACGACGATCCACGAGCGACATCGCCACCGCTACGAGATCAATCCGGCGTACATCGCGAAACTCGAGGATGCGGGCCTCCGGTTCGTCGGGCGCTCGGACGACGGTCGACGCATGGAGGTGTTGGAGCTGAAAGGACACCCGTACTTCGTTGCGTCCCAGTTCCATCCCGAACTGCGCTCCCGTCCGCTGCGGCCGTCGCCGATTCACCTCGGGCTCGTTCGCGCGGCCGCGCGCTAGCCCCGCAACCTTTAAACCGACCCCGCACTTGGACACCTCTGTGTCGTCCAATTACCAGGACCTCCTATCGAGGGCGAAGAAGGCCCTTCCGGCCGCGCTGAGCACCGGCGAACGCTTCCAGGTCCCGTCCCCCGACGTCGTCATCGAAGGCAAGACGACGATCCTCCGGAACTTCGAGGACATCGTGGGCGCCATCCGGCGGGACCCGAACATGGTCCTCACCTATCTCCTGCGGGAACTCGGCACCGCGGGAGCCGTGGAAGGCCGCCGGGTCGTCTTCAAGAGCAAGGTCACCCCCCAGCAGATCGAGGACCGGGTCAAGTCCTACGTGGAGGCGTACGTCCTCTGCCAGGAGTGCGGTCGGCCCGACACGCGGCTCGTCAAGGAAGGCCGGATCGCGATGCTCGAGTGCGACGCCTGCGGCGCGCGTCGGCCGGTGAAGGCCGTGAAGAAGGCGGCCAAGGTCGAGGAGGCGCCCCTCGTCGAGGGCAAGGTCTACGAGCTCATGATTCAGGACATCGGGAAGAAGGGCGACGGCATCGCCAAGCTCGACAAGTACGTCATCTACGTCCCCGGGACCGCGAAGGGGGCGATCGTCAAGGTGTTCATCGAGAAGATCGCGGGAACGGTCGCATTCGGACGCGTGACGCGGGAGTAGGCCCCGGATGCGCCGCGAGATCCCATCGATTGCGGCGATGGGGATTCTCCTGGTCAGTTCCCAACTTGTGGCGATCGCGCTTTCGCCGCTCTTTGCCGAAGCCAACTTTCAGGCGTTCCCGAGCCCCCAGGACGTGACGAACACCGTCGTCTATCTCATCATGATCCTGGTCTTCACGGCCGTGATCCTCGGCCTGGTCCGCTATCGGCGGCAGAATCTCGCGAAGTACGTGATCCTGGCGTCGATCTTCGTGACCCTCGCCTTCGTCCTCTTGCTTCCGATCCTCATCGCCGTGGATTACGCGACCGGGGGCACGCTCGACGTGAATCTGCTGGGCATCGTCTCGACCCTCCTCTCCTTCGGCCTCGCGGCGGGCCTCGTGTTCCTCCTGCTGAAGTTCCCCGAATGGTACGTGGTCGACACGATCGGCTTCGTCACCGCGGCGGGCGTCACCGCGATCCTCGGGATTTCCTTCGGCATTCTTCCCGCGGTCCTCTTGTTGATCGCCCTCGCGTTCTACGACGCGTGGGCCGTCTACCGCACGAAGCACATGATCACGCTCGCCGACGAACTCACGAGTCAGCGGCTGCCGATCCTCCTCGTCATCCCGAAGCGGGCGGGCTATTCGTTCCGCGACCAGAAGAGCCTCAAGACGCAGCTCGACAGTGGGGAGGAACGAGAGGCGATGTTCGTCGGCCTCGGCGACCTCATCATCCCCGGCATCCTCGCGGTCTCCTCGTTCACGTTCTTGAACCAGAACGTGGGTCTCTCCCTCGGCCCCCTGGCGCCGAACGCGATCGTCGCCCTCCTGACGGTCATCGGCACCCTGATCGGGTTCATCGTCCTGATGCGCTACGTGTTGAAGGGGAATCCGCAGGCGGGGCTCCCGCTCCTGAACGGCGGCGCGCTGCTCGGGTTCCTCCTGTCGAGCCTGCTCGTGTATGGGACCGTGCACATCGTCTGAGCCGGAACGGTCATATACGCCCGCCCCCTTGGTTCGGCTCCCATGGCCCTGTGGCAAGGTCGTTCGCGACGGAAGCCCACCGGCGGCCGGTACCGTCCGTTCCGGAAGAAACGGCGGCGGGAGATCGGCCGCGAGCAGCAATGGGCGTTCATCGGACCCCAGCGGCTCAAGTTGTACCGCACGAAGGGCGCGAACCGCAAGGTCCGCGTGCTGAGCGCCGAATTCGCGAACGTGCTGGACCGCAAGACGTCGGTCACGAAGAAAGTCAAGATTGTCACGGTCAAGGCGAACCCGTCGAACCCGAACTTCGTGACGAGGAACATCATCACGCGAGGCGCGACGATCCAGACCGAGCTCGGCTTGGCGCGCGTCACGTCGAGGCCCGGTCAAGACGGCGTCGTGAACGCGGTCCTCGTCGAGGCCCCCGCGACCTAGGTCCGCTCACTCGGCGGACTTCGTGATGCCCACGTCCTTGATGAGGGCGTAGGGCACGAAGTTCGGGACGGACACCTCGCCCCACCACATCATCTGCTCCGGTTCGTCGCCCAGCGCGACGATGTTCTTCATCAGGTGCAGGAGATTGTCGGTCAGCCGGATGTCCTTCAACGCCCCCACGACCTCGCCGTTGCGGATGTGGAAGATCCCGTCCCGGGGAATCGTGGAGAGGTCTCCCGTCACGTAGGACTGGTACCGCGTGTACCAGGTGTTCGTCAACCAGAGCCCGTCCTTGACCTCGGAGAAGATCTCGTCCCGCGAGCGGTCCCCCGGCTTCACGAAGACCGCGTGGGAATCCGGGGAGACGAGTCCCGCATTTCCCGTCGTCTTCGTCTTGAACTTCTTCGCGGTCGACGTGTTGTGCAGGTAGGTCTTGAGAATCCCCTTGTTGACCAGGACATTTCGCCTGGTCGGGACTCCCTCGGCGTCGAATCGCTTGCGCCCGATCGAGTCGGCGGAGCCGTCGTCGTAAAGGGTCAGCTCCGGCGACGCGACGCGCTTGCCGACCTTCTTGCCGAACGGCGAGAGGCCGGCCAGGACCGCCCACGCGCTGAGACGTCCGCCGACCTGGTCGGTCAGGGAGCCGAAGATCAGCGGGTCGAAGAGGACGGTGTACCGCCCCGCCTTCCCCGCTTTCGGGGCCCTTGCGAGGCTCGCGATGTGGCCCGCTTTCTGCCCCGCTTTCTCCGGCGTGAATTGGGAGAGCTTCGTCGCGCACGCGATGCCGTGTCCGCTGGACTCCAGGGAGACCAGGGCCCGGATGGACAGGTACAGGCTGGCCCGATGGTCGTGGCCCTCCACGCCGTTCGAGGTGGCCAAGAAATGCTCGTCCTCGTACTTCCAGAAGGAGCCCGCGCATTCCTTCGCTCCCTGGTCGACGGCCCCACCGATCGCGGCCTCGACGTATTTCCCTCCCTCGTCGAGGGACAGGACCTTGGGGTCCGGTCGGGTGCGGGCATACCGGAACGGGCCCTTCGCGATGCCCGCGTACTCCGGGTTCGGCTGCGACGCCCTCGCAATCTTCACGAGGCGCTCCACCGCCTCCCCCGCCTTCGTGAGGTCCTTGATGTCGGTCGCGACGACGCGCTTGTCGTGTACGAGGAAAACGGAGGCGCTCGATTCCCGCCACTGGTTGCTGATGACCGCCTCGTTCCGAGCGAAGCGGATCTGATAGGACCGGTTCTCGATCACGTCCGCGACCGCGTCCTTGCAGCCGAGCGAGACGGCCTTGTCGACGATCCGGGAGGCGATGTCTTCCATCCGATCACCTCAGGTACACGTTGCGTAGGCGGATCGTCGGCCCGCCCATGCTCGCGTCGAGCGCCTGGCCGGGGTCGGATTTGCCGCAGAAGCCCGCCTCGAAGTCGAGGTCTTTCCCGACCGCATCGACCGCAGACCAGAAGGCGGGGGTTGTGAGCTCGATGATCGTGTTCCGCACCGGATGCTTGACCTCGCCGTTCTCCACGAGGTACGCCTCGCGCCCCGCGTACTTCGCGTTGTACCGCTTGTCGTCGATGTTCCACTCCATGAAGGTCTTCATGTAGACCCCGAACTTCACGTCCTCAAGCATCTCCTCAAGCGTGTGGTCCTTCGGCTCGACGAACGTGTTCGCCATGCGGACGATCGCCTCGACGTTGTAGTTGACGGCGCGGGCCGCCCCGTTGCTGCGCGTGTGAAGCGCCGCCGCCGTCTCGCGGTTCTGCAGGAATTCCGTCACGCGGCCTTCCTTGTACAGGTAGCGACGTCGGGCTTTGACGCCCTCGTCGTCGGTCTGGTAATACGCGATCGCGTGCTCGAGGGTCGGATCGTCGACGACGTTGACCAGCTCGGACCCGACCTTCATCCCGATGCCCTCCGGCGGGATGAAAGACTTGCCGGCCTGGGCGGCCTCCCTCCCGAGGACCCGGTCCGCCTCCGTCGGATGGCCGCACGACTCGTGCGAGGCGATCCCAGCGACCTGGGGCCCGGCCACCAGATCCATCTTGCCCTCCGGCGACTTCTTCCCTTCGGTCAGGGACTTGTGCATGGAGCGGGCCTCCTCGACCACGCGGTCGGAGAGGCCCCACGTCGAGACGCCTTCCCAGCCGCCGGACCATCCGTAGTTGCGAGCCGCCTGTTCGACGGCGGCCCCTTCGAGCATCGTGAGGAAGTAGAAGACCCGGAGGCGCGGGCTGTACGACTCGATGCGCGACCCTTCGGAGTTCGCGAAGTACTTGCGGATCCGGTTGTCGCTGAGATTGAAGAAACGCGCCGCGAGCTTGAACCCCAGACCCGTCACCTCCTTGTCGACGTTCCGGATCTCCGCGATCTTCTCCTCGACCGGCACGTCGGCGAGTTTCTTCGACTCCGGGACGGACCAGTTCATCGCGATCGAGTCTTCTTGCGCGAACGTGATCTTCGTCTTCCGTCGGGAGGCCTTCGCGATCTTGACCGCATCGTCGACGATCCCGCGGACGGCCGACTTCGTCAGCGTGTTCGTGGCCGCGAAGCCGAGGGCGCCGTTCGCGAGGACGCGGACGCCGATGCCCTGGTCATGGCCGACGTAGAGGGCGTCGAGCACGCCATTCTTGAGGATGAAATTCTCCGGATCCTGTTTTTCAAATCGCGCTTCCGCGTAGGTCGCTCCCTTCGTCCGTGCATGGTCAACCGCAAAATCCACGAGGTCCATTTCGGCGTTCACGTTCTCGGCTCCCCCGGAACGGATTCCGAGAAAGCAGTTGCAGGAATGAACATATCGTCTGGACAGGCCGCGGCCAAATCCTTATGGCGACGGCGACGTTCGGGCCCACTCCATGCCGAAAGGCGACCGACCGATCGTCCTCTATCCCGCCTACTTCGACGTCGCGAGGTCTCGGGATCAAGGTCGTCGGGTCGCGAAGCGATGGGCGGTCGACTCGCCGACCGCGCAGGAGGTCGCGAGCGCCGCGAAGGCCCTCGGCCTCGAGCCACAGATGGAGGACGGCAAGGCCTTCCCCTCGACGCCCTGGCGGAAGGAAGGACGGGTCCTCGTGCGGGCGGACTACTACAAGACCTCGATCGTCCAGAAGGTCGCCAAGCGGATCAAGGAGTCCCGGTAGCGGCGAGCCTCGCCGCCCGCCGTCAGCGGTGGTCTTGCGGGGTCCGCACGTCCTCGACGAGACGCTTGCCGGTCGACACCAGGTCGACAGAATGGATCACGGCGCCCATCTCCCGCAAGGTCTCCTCGACGCTCGGGTAGTTGACCGAGGGCCCTTCGATCGTGACCTTGACGCTCTCCGTCTCCTGATCGACCTCGTGCAGGGTCAGGTTCACGCCGTCGACCCCTTTCAGGCCGCTCAACCGCATCGACATGTCCACGAGGGACGGCTTGTGCGGTTTCAGCACGTCCAACACGATCCGTTTGATGTCGCTCAAGGGGCTTGCTCCGGGAGGCGCATCGATGGAGGCTTCCGTTCATAAACGTTTTCAGGTCGACAAAGGCCTCATGCGGTTGTGACTTCCGCGCCGCCGCGACCGACGATCATCGTATGCTCCGTCTGGGCGACGATGCCGCCTCCGACGTCGAGGAGGGCCGGATAGGTCATGACGGCGCCGGTCCGAACGACGGCATTCAGGAGGGCGGGGGTCCGCGGTTCCAATCGATGAGCCCATCGCTCCGCGAACGGCAATGTCTTGAACTCGTTCGATAGGAGCGAGAGGAAGTCGTTCAGGTCCGTTTGCTTCAGCGGTTTCGGCCGGACCACTCGGTAAATGTTGCCGGTCCGCCGGCCGTCGACCTGGCCCGCGCCGGAGGAGGCGAACGGCTCGATCGCGACGACCTCCCCCTCCTCGAGGATGTCATGCCCGTGCGGGATGTTCGGGACGCTCTTCCCCGCGTGAAGGAGGTATCGTTCGATCGTGTGGCCCGTCAGATTCCGGACCGGATGGTATCCCTGCGACTCGATCGCCCGCTGGATACCTTCTCCGATCGAACGCGTCTCGACGCCCGCGTGCACGGCCTCAATCGCGGTCTGCAGGGCAAGTTCGGAGGCTCGCGCGAGCGCGGTCCAGTTCCGCGTGCCGACCTCGACCGTGACCGCGGTATCCGCGATCCAGCCGTCCATCTGCGCCCCGAGGTCCAGCTTCACGACGTTGCCGCGGTGGAACCGCAAGGTGTCGTCGTGGGTCGGCGTGTAGTGCGCCGCGACATTGTCGACCGAGAGGCACGTCGGGAAGGAGGGACGCAGGCCCCGCCGTCGCATCAGATCCTCGACTTCCTCGGCGAGCTCGCGTAGGAGGGCTCCTTCGCGGACGAGTTCCACCCCTCGCTCCCGGGCCTCCCGAGAAACCGCGCCGGCGCGGCGGAGCGCGTCGCGGATCGCCGTGTCCATCTCGACTACGCTCCCGAGCGGGCGGTGCCCGGCCGGAGGATCCGCGCCCGCGATTCGGTCAGATCGACCACGGTCGATTCACCCCCGAGGGGCGTGGGTCCGGCATCGAGGTACAGGTCCACTCGGTCGCCCAATTGTTCGCGAGCCCCGTCGCAGGTGGTCGGCGACGGGCGGCCATGCCGATTCGCGCTCGTGGCCGTGACGGGGCCGATCGCCTTGGCGAGCAAGCGGGGAATCGGGTGGTCGGGGACTCGCAGCGCAATTCGGCCTTCCTTCGAGAGGATCGGTCGAGGCGCTTCCGCGGTCGCGCGGAGGACGACCGTGTAAGGCCCGGGGAGATTCTTTTCGGAGAAGGCCTGCGCGATCGGCGTTCGCTCACCGAACCGGAAGACCTCCGGGATCCCAGCAACCGCCATCGAGATTGCTTGGTCGCGGGGCCGAGCCTTCGCCGCGAAAAGTCGATCAACCGCCTTCGGCTGGAACGGATCGGCCGCGAGGCCGTACGCCGTATCCGTCGGATACACGATCAGGCCGCCCGCCTGCAAGACCTCGCGGAGGCGGTCGAGCGCGTGCGCATCGAGCAGGTACTTCGTCCCGAGCGACTGCGCGAGGATCGTCGTCGCCACGTCGCGGCACAACCGCGGGACCCCTAAAGGCTTTCGCGGTCACAGGTACAGGAGGTACGCGAGCAGCTCGCCGGAATCCGCAGGCGGACGATAGGCGTCGAGCTCCAACCCTTTGACGCGGCCGAGTTTCGCGACGATCGCTTGCGTGAACGCCGCGGATTCCTTCGAGGTCGCGAGATCGGAAAGGGGCACGAACGCGGCTTCGCTCACCTCGTTGCGATCCGGCTCGGGCGTGCCGGAGACGTAGGCCATGCGGAAGATCAGGAAGGTGTCGTTCGCCGCATCGGTGACCCGATTCCGGACGGCGAGGAGAGGACCGGCCCGACCCACGATGTTCGTCTCCTCTTTCAGCTCGCGTTCGATCGTCTGGATGATCGACTCGCGAGGCTCGACGTAGCCGGAGGGGATTGTCCATTGCCCCTTCGCGGGACCGTAGGTCTTCCGGACGACCAAGAGCTTGTCTTGGCGGACGAGGAAAGCCCCCACGCCAACGGTGATCGGCAAGCTCGCGACGTTCGTCGCCATGGCCGACCGCAGCCGCTCCGACGGGATGGCTTTTTGTCTCCCGGCTCCTTCCACGGGACCGCGGGATCCGATGCGTCGCAAGGTCACCTTCACCCCCGACCGGTACCTGCGGAAGATCTGGCAGCTCGGCAACTACGACGTCTCTCCCGACGGCCGGCTCCTCGCGTACTCGGCGAACAAAGGCGAGCAGTGGTCCGTCTACGTCATGGAACTCAGGACGAAACGGGAGAAACCCCTCCTTGAGTCCGATCAGTCGATCGTCCAGCCGGAGTTCTCGCCGGACGGACGCTGGCTCGCCGTCCAGTCCGATTTCGAGGGGGACGAGAACTACAATATCTACGTGACGCCCGCGGCGGGCGGCTCCGCCCGCAAGGTGACCGACACGCGGTGGGACAGCGCCTCCCCGCGGTGGTCCCCCGACGGGAAGCGGATCGCGTTCCTCTCAAACCGGGATGGGGACCGCGACAACGTGTTCGTCGTCGACACGCAAGGCGGCGAGGCGAAGCAACTCACGAACGTGGACGATATCGTGACGGAGATTGCGTGGCGACCCGACGGAAAATCGGTCGCCTTCTCCGCAGGCGTCGGCCTTCACGACTACGTCGGACTGGTCGACCTGAACGGTCGCATGGAGAAAGTCGTCGACTTCCCCGAGTCGGAGAGCTCGATCGGCGGCGATGCGGGGCCGCCGGCTCCATGGTCCGCGGACGGCGCCAACCTTGCATTCGTCTCGAACGTCCACGATCATCTCGACATCGGGGTCCTCGATCTTCGGAGGCGCCGGGTCCGATGGCTCGTCCAGAGCAAGTGGGACAAGTCGCGGCCGTTGTGGTCTCCGGACGGCAAGCGGATCGCGTTCTTGGAAAACCGGGATGGAAACATCCAGCTCAAGACAATCTCTGCGGCAGGCGGAGGCGCTCGAGCGGTTTCCTCGACGAAGGGGAGCGCGAGCCATGCGGCCTGGCATCCCAAAGGACGGGGGCTGTTCTACCTCCATTCCACCTTCACCCGGCCGGACCGGCTCATCGCCAACCTCGGAGGGACGAACCGGACCGTCGTCGACAGCCTCCAAGCGAAACTGCCCAAGGAGGAACTGGCCGATGGAAAGCTCGTCCGATATCGGACGTTCGACGGACGTCAGATCCCCGCTTGGTTGTTCCTCCCTCGCAAGGACAGGTCGCGCGGCGCCGCCTTGATCTCACCCCACGGAGGCCCAGAATCGCAGACCGTGAACGAATGGTACATTCGGCCGGAGTTCCTCGTCGCGCAGGGCTTCACGGTCCTCGCCCCGAACTACCGCGGCGGGACTGGCTACGGCCGGGCGTGGAGGCGCCTCAGCGACCAGGACCTCGGCGGGGCGGACATGGAAGACATCATCGCCGGAGGCCGGTGGCTCGTGAAGAACGGCTATTGTGCCCCGGACCGACTCGGGGCGATCGGCACGTCTTACGGAGGATACGCGGTCGCCCACATCCTGGAGAAGGCTCCCGACCTCTGGGCCGTCGGGGTCAGTGTCGTCGGATACTTCAATTGGATGACCGCGACGACGAACGAGCGCGGCTATTTGCAGCGGTACGACCGGCAGAAGATGGGGCATCCGGACACGGACGCGGACCGGTTCCGCAAGTATTCGCCGATCTACTTCTTGGACAGCATCCGGGCGCCCGTCCTGTTCACCGGCGGCGCGCACGATCCCCGCTGCCCCGTCACGGAGGCGCGAGCGATGGTCGAGGAGATGCAGAAGATGGGGAAGACCGTGGATTATCTCGAGTTCCCGGACGAGGGCCATTCGCCTCGCAAGATGTCGAACCAGATCCGGCTCCACGAGCGCGCGATCGAGTGGCTCACGCGGTACCTGCGGGACGCGTGACGCCTCACAGGGAGGCGCGAATCGCTTTCAGGAGCCAGTCGATGGTCTCGAGATCGGCTTGGGTGCCCATCGTACCGATCCGGATCGTCTTGCCTCGGAGCGGCCCGAGCCCGCCGGAGATGTAGATGTTATGCTCTTCCTTCAGTCGACGGACGAGGCGCATCGGGTCCACGCCGGTAGGCGGCGTCAGGCATGCGACCGTGTTCGACAGGTGCGCCGGGGGACCCACCGCGGTGAACCCCAAATCGATGAGGCCGGCCCGCAACTTCGCGGCGACCTTCGCATGCCGAACGATGCGCGCCTCGAGGCCTTCCTTCCGCAAGAGCGTCAGGGCGCGGTGGAAGGCATAGAACAGGTTGGAGGAGATTGTCGTGGGCGTCGGATGCCAATCGCCCCATTCCCGTTCGTACCGGTCCCAGGTGAAGAGGTTCAGGTACCATCCCTCGACCGTCGTCGGATCCGCCGACTCCCATAGGGCGGGGGACACGGCCACGGGGGCGATGCCCGCGGGGGCCGCGATGCATTTCTGAGATGCGGTGAAGCCCGCGTCGATGCCGAGTTTGCCGAAAGGGAGCGAGATGCCGCCGAGAGACGAGACGGCGTCGACCACGACGAACGCATCGGCCGCATGCGCGGCCTCGACGATCGGCTCGAGGGCGTTCGTGACCCCGGTGGAGGTCTCGTTGTGGACGAAGACTACGGCCTTCGTCGGGGTCTTGAGCGCCGCGCGGAGCTTGGCGAGGTCCGGAGCGGCCCCCCAGGGAGAGGCGACGACCTCCGCCTTCAGGCGGTGGGACATTAGGACCTCGTGCGTCCGCTCTCCGAAGAAGCCGTTCGAGACGACGACCACACGGTCGCCCGGCCGCAGGAACGTGTACGCGATTGCCTCCAAGGCGGCGTGGCCCGGACCCGCGATCGGGAAGACGTGGGCGTCCGGCGCGGACCACAGGTACCGCAGCAGGTCGTGCGTTTCGGAATGGGCCTTGACCCAGGCGTCCCCATAATGCGGGAGGGCCGCTTTGGCCAGCTCCTCGCGCACCTCGGGAGGCAGCGGAACGGGCCCGGGAATGAAGAGAAGCCCCGGATCCATGGAACCCGTGGCATTAATGGACCGGACGATACTTCAAGCTGTCCCGACACGAATTGACACGCGACCTCAGTCGCGGATCCCGTCTTCCGAGACGCTGAACACGGCCTCGGCCTCGGGCAGGCTTGGCGAGTCGATCAGCCGCGCGATCCGCTTACCGCCCTTCGACTTGCGGAGGTAGACGCGGAAAGTGGCGCTGTGGCCCACGATGTGCCCGCCAACCGGCCTCGTTGGGTCCCCGAAGAACGCGTCCGGCTTCGCGTGGACCTGGTTCGTCACGTAGACGACGGCGTTGTGGATGTCCCCGAACCGCATGAGTTCGTGGATGTGCTTGTTCAGGAGCTGCTGTCGCTCCGCGAGGACACCGCGGCCGATGAATTCGGCCCGGAAGTGGGCGGTCAGTGAGTCAATTACGATTAGGCGGATCGGGAAGTCCTGGGTCAGCTCTTGCGCCTTCTCGACGAGCAGCATCTGGTGGTGGCTGTTGAACGCCCGGGCGACGTGGATGCGTTTCAGGATTGCGTCCGCATCGAGATCGAGTGCATCCGCCATGTGACGGATCCGCTCGGGCCTGAAGGTTTGCTCGGTATCGATCCAGACCGTGTCGCCGTTCATCCCGCCGTCGTCCTCCGGGCGGGTGACGTTCACCGCGAGCTGATGCCCAATCTGAGACTTTCCACTACCGAACTCGCCGTACATCTCCGTGATCGCCTGCGTCTCGAGGCCGCCCCCGAGAAGCTCGTCCAGAGCTTTCGAGCAGGTCGTGAGCTTCGCGACGGACTTCCGGCGCTCGAGGATCACGTCGCCGGTCTCGAAGCCACCGATGTCGACGGCCTCGCGAGCCGCTATGATAATTTTCTGGGCCACGTTCGTCCCGATTTCGGCCGCATCTGCGACCATTGTCGGGGAGGCCACCGCGAGCCCCATGAGGTCCGTGAACCCCGCTTCCTTCAGCTTCTCCGCGGTCGCGGGCCCGACGCCGGACAGCTCCTCAATCGACTTGATGGCCTTGACAGCTACTGCCACCTTGTCACCTTTCTTCTCATCTCTGGCCATACTTAAGGCCGTAAGTCAGGGAGGTGGGTGAAACTATCGTTTTTGGGGTCGACTAGCTCGAGAATTTCTTGCTCCCCGGATGGGGCGGAAACCGAATTCCTCCTCTCCGACGGGAGACTACGTTTTTCCAATCGGACGCCTTCCTGCCGCGGGATGCCCGCGCGCCTATCCTTCGATCGGGTCGCCACGATCTACGACGCGACGAGGGGACTCGCGCCCCGCGCGATGGCCCGGGTCCTCGGGGTCCTCGTGGACGAGCTCCACGGGAAAAGAGTCCTCGAGGTCGGAGTGGGTACCGGCCGTTACGCGGTGCCCCTCCAGAAGAGCGGGATCCGAGTCGTCGGCGTCGACATCTCTCGGTCGATGGTCGAGTTCGGCCTCGCCAAAGGACTCCGCGACGTCGTCTTCGCGGACGGCGCCCATCTGCCGTTTCGGCGCCACGCCTTCGATGCCGCGACGACGAATCACGTGCTCCACCTCATCGCCGACTGGCGAGACGTCCTGATCGAGATCGCGCGCGTGACGCGGGAGATGTATTTCAGCATCATCGAACGATCCCAGCGGACCGACTCGATCCAGCGAGACTACGATGCGCTCGTGCGGGAAGCCGGTTATGAATATCACCATCCGGGGATCCACGAACGGGACCTGCCCGACCTCGTGAAGCCCAATCTGGTCATCCCGGTCGGCCCGTTCCACGAGGTCGCTACCTCCGACACCGTCCTCGAGGAATTCGAGAAGCGTTCCTACTCCTGCCAATGGGACGTGCCGGAAGACGTGCACCGCCAAGTGATGGCCCGACTCCGCAAGAGCTGGGGCGGGAAAGAATACCGACGCGTGTACACCCTCGAGGTCACGTTCTGGCGGATCGACCGCCTCGGGGAACTCGCGAAGGCCCCTCCGAAAAATCGCGAGGCGCTCCCGCAAAAGCGATGAGGGCCTCCTTCTCGAGGAAATGCAGGGATCCGGGGATCACAAGGCAGTGCGGCGGCCTTCCCAGGTCCCGCGCGGGGAGTTCGCCCAGGGGGCCCGCGACGGCCAGGCCTTCCCGCGAACCAACGCGACTCAATGCGCAGGTCAACATGCGCCGGCCGATTTCGGCGGTCCCGATTTTCGCCGCCATCTGAAGCAGCAATCCGATCGCATCGCCCGCGAGAAGGAACGTCCCGTCTTCTCGCAGGTCGAGCAGCACGAGGGAGTGCAGGCCCGCGCTTCGGTTCTGGAGGATCACCTCGAGGGGGCTGGTGGGGCCGAATCCCTCCGAGGGAAAAGGAATGGTCGTCGTCCGTCCGAACTTGTAGATCTGGAGACCGAGTACGCCCGCTGCCGCCGTGAGGATCGAGGCGCCGTGGACGATCCGGGTCGGAATCCCCGCGGACGCCGCCCGCAGCCGGAGGTCCACGTGGGTCGTCGCGGCCATCGGATCGCCCCCGACCAGGAACGCGACCCGTTGGCCCGCCGCGGCGGCCAAGATTGTGTGACCGTCCTCGACTTCGGCGCGGCCGAGGATTCGGATCTTCTTCCCGACGAGCCGTTCGACCGACTCGAGTGAGGCGCCCGCCAAGGTCGAGGTGTACAATTCGGCGAAGACCATGTCCGCGCCGCGCGCCTCCTCCAGGCCGCGCAAGGTGACGCCTTTCTCATCGTGCAGGCCGAGGCCGATGAAAACGAGTTCGCCCATGCGCGTTTGGAGAGTCGAACGAGGGACTTAGAGCCTTTCCTTTCGGCCTGAAGAAAATTCCCGAGGCCGCGAAAATCCTTTAGGACCCGGGTCCATCGTCCGGTCCGTGCGGTCTTGGGCCCTCGTCGTCCCGCGCGCTCGCGCGGAAGAAATCCGTCGCCGCCTCCTCGACCGGGACCTCTTACAAAAGCATCTTCGGATCGCGTCGGAAGGCGAGACCGTCTTGCTCCCGATCCGACGGCAAGTCGAAATGGGATTCCCCACCGCGGAGAAGGACTTCGCGGAGGGCTTCACCGCAATCCGGAGCTACCGAGACGTCGTCGAGGTTCCCGTGGCCGCCCGGTCCTCCCTCCCGAGTTCCTTCGATGTCGTCGGAGACATCGCGGTGATCAAAATCCCCGAGACGCTGCGCGAGCATCGGAGGGCCATCGGGACCGCAATCCTCCGGTGGAATCCCAGCCTCAAGGTGGTCCTCGAGGATCGGGGCGTCAAAGGCGTGCACCGGATCCGAGAACTCGACGCGATCGCCGGAGAGCGGCGAACGACCACGATCCACCGGGAACATGGACTCCGCTACCGTGTCGACCTCTCGCAAGCCTACTTCAGTCCGCGCCTCGCGTCGGAACGGAAACGAATCGCGGACCTGGTGCGCGAGGGCGAGCGGGTCGCCGACCCCTTCGCGGGGGTCGGCCCTTACTCGATCCTCATCGCGAAACGTCGCCGGCCGCGGGAGATCGTTGCCTCGGACGCGAATCCGGTCGCCGTTCGATTCCTCCGCGCGAACGTCGCCGCGAATCGGGCGGAACGGATCACGGTCCTCGAAGGAGACGCGCGCGCCGTCTTGAAGAGAGTCGCTCCCGTGGACCGCGTGATCCTCGATCTGCCGCACTCCGCCATGGATTACCTGCCCCCAGCCTTCGGGGCCCTCGCCGACGAGGGGACGGTCCACCTCTACGCGATCCTTGAACGAGCGGAGGAGTCCGAGCGAGGCGACGTCGTCAAGGCCCTCGCCGAGAAGGCCGGGTTTCTCGTCCGAGGTCTCGCGCACCACCACGTACGCGCGTACTCGCCGACGAAATACCACACTGCCTTCGACGTCACCGTCGCCCGAGCGTGACGCCTTTCTGGTGTTGGTACGTTCCCGAGCGAGCCTCGTAGGTCTCCGAGGCGGGCGAGTCGAGGGTCAGGAAGACGACCTGAGCGAACCTCTCACCGATCGGCAGCTCAAGGGGCTCGGACGACGCGTTGAAGGCGCCGAAGGTGAGGGTCCCGGAGAAACCCGCGTCGATGATCCCGAACGATGCGATGACGCCCCGGCGGGCCCAGGTCGTCCGCAGCCAGATCTGGCCGGCGACGTGCCTCCCCAGTTGGATCGTCTCTCGAGTGCTGACGGCGAATCGGGCCCTCGGGGGGATGCGGTTCGGATCCGGCTT
>VBLT01000106.1 GCA_005878615.1 Methanobacteriota archaeon | reverse complement strand
AGGTGTTCAGGTCCCGGCAGAGGACCGTCTTGTGGTCCACCTTGAGTTTCAGGTAAGCGGGGAGGGCCGCCATGGAGTCACCGGCTGAGAAGGGGAATGGGACGGAATAACCCTTTCGTGGCACGGCCTCGCACGGAACTATCGCAGCGAGTCTCGGGCGGCCGTCTACGTCGCGAGCGCGATCGAATTCTGCAGGACTCCGATGCCTTCGATCTCGATCTCCACGCGGTCCCCGGGTTTCAGGTACCGGGCCCGGTCGCCCCGCTCGAATTCGCAACCGCCGGGGATCGTCCCGCTCCCCCAAACCTCGCCCGCGTAGATCGGTTGGAACCGCGAAAGGAATTCGACCATCTCCGGGAACGACCAGAGGGCCCGGGGCCCCTCCTTGGCCCAGGGATTCTCGAACACCATATTCCGGTAGCGGTCCCGCAGCCGCTCCTCGTTGTTCACCCGCACCGCGATCGACTGATCGCGGAGGTCCCCGAACTCGTCGCGGGTCACGATGCACGGTCCGAGGGCGTTCGCCCAATCTTTTCCGGGGGCGGGGCCCATTCCGATTTTTCCCGCGGTCACCTGGATGTCCCGGGCAGAGAAATCATTGAAGATCGTGACGCCGAAAAGGTGGCCCGGAGCCTTCGTCACGTCGATCTCGCGGCCGCCCTTCCCCAGGACGAAACCGATCTCGGCCTCGTAGTCCATCTTCGGAGAGAGGATTAGCCGCGGGATCTTCCCGTCGAACGTCTCGAAGCGCATCGGTGGGACCTCGTCTCCCGTGCCGACAATGTTCAGATGGTTCCCGTTGTAATAGCCAGGCATCCAGTCCCACTCCGGCGGGATCGAGGTCCAGGTGGCCGCGCGAGTCCGGGCCACATGCGCGCGGAACGCCAGGAAGTCCCTGAGAAGTCGCGGCAGGATGGGGCTGCGCACCCGGACGTCTTTCGGTCGGAAGGCCCATGGCGGCGCATCGGACTCGAACCGTTCCGCTTCCTTGACAACATGCAAGGCGCGCTCCCAAATGTCGCCCTTCAGGTCCGGGCAGGCGTCGATGAAGGCGACGGTTTCCGATGGGATCGCCGGGTCCGCGGCGGACAGGTCGACGATCCACTCCCATCGATTCCAAGCTCCCGCGACCGCACCCAATCGCGGCTCCAATCCCGCGGTCGAGAAGCGCACGAGCTTCATCGCGGACCCTCCGCGAACTCACGCCAAGACATCGGCGGTTGGGCGGACGACGCGCAAAGGGGACAGGACGACGGAGGATAGATCGGGACGTTCACCTGGAGCGTGCTATAGAATCGATCCCCCATCTTCTCTTCCGTTTGACGGACGAGGTCGGCGACGCCGCTCGCGAAGACCGCGGCGGCGACCGAACGTCCGCCAAGGCGTTCCAGGAATTGAGGCAGACGGAGTCCGACGCAACGCCCCTGAAGGCTCACTCCGTTCAGGGCCAAGGCCCGGGAACCTGCAAGGACTGATCCCTCGACGAGTCGTTCTCCATACCGCCCGCTCGGCAGGTATTCCCAGTACGCGGTCGGTCTCCGGAGGCGTGCCCCGAGGGCCTCGGCCAGGGGCCGGACCGCAGGCTGAGCCGGGGCGAAGATCACATCGACGTCGATCGCGGTGCGGCCGGCCCAGGCCGCCATGTCGTCCGCAATCGCATCGACGAACGCGGGGAGGCGGGTGACCGGCTCGATGGCGAAGAAGCCCTTCGTGTGATTGCCGTCCGCGTCGGCGGGATACAGGAAGTGGCCCGTGTCGTTGAAGGGCCGGGCTCCCCGGAGAATTCGGTCCAGCGTACCGCGGGGGAAGCTCGCCGAAACGAGGCGGATCGGATCCGTGGACATCTGCATGGTCTGAACTCCCATTACGCGGACGGAGATTCCCAGCCTTCTCCTTTGGCTTCGGCATGCGGCGTGGTCTCGGCCCAGCTCAGCACGTACGAGGGGTCGCGGTGGGCGAAGCCGTGCGTCGTGATCCGCATGCTCTCGAAGTACGTGTCGAGCATCACCGCGAGTCGGCCCTGCACTTTCCCTCGGGCGGCGAGGGAGCGCTCGGCGGCCTTGCCTTGCGGGCTGTGCGGCGTCGAGCCGGGATGGAACGTAAAGGACCCTTCTTCGACGACGCCCTCGCGGGCCCCGTAAAAGGGGTTACAGAAGAACATCAGCTCGTCGGAGTCGACGTTGAAATGGGCATACGGCGCAGGGACCTCGAGCGGATGCCATCCCGCCATCACGGGGACGAAGGAGCAGAGGGAGAAGCCGCTGTGGGGCACGTTGCCCGATTGGAACGTCTGATGCATCGGCGGCGCGGTGTGGATCTCGCGCGCAATCCCGTGATGGCTCTTCACGTCGAAAACGAAAGGATAGAGGGCGCCCTCCCAACCGACGAGGTCGAACGGATGATGGCCGAGGGTGATCCGCGTCACCTTCCCGCCGGCGTGCTTCACGTCGACCGGAAACTCGCCGCGCTCATCGCGGTACGCCGGGAGAGTCGGGGTCTCGATCTCCGTCTCGACGACGGGCGACATCAGGGTGGCCTGGCCTTCCTTGTTGAAGTAATGCGGCGCGAAGTTGATCGGATACATCGACTCGACCAGGAGGAACCAGGCCTTCGGCGACGTCAGGTCGATCCGGTACGTCGTCCCTTTCGGGATCGCGACGTACACGTTCTTCCGGAATTTCAGGTCGCCGTACTCGGACCGGACGACGCCCTCGCCGTCCTGGACGAAGTAGACCTCATGCCGCTCCCCATTCCGGAAGAAGGTCTCCTTCGGCATCGATTCCGTCGGCTTGGAGATGGAGAGGGTCGTGCGCGTCCCGTGGACGATCGCCTTGCGGCCGCGGATCGCGTCTCCCTCGTGCGGCATGCGCCCGGTGAAGATGTGGTACGGTTGGAGGACGTCGGCATCCGGAGGGAAGTCGGGCGCGAGGGAGAAATCCGCCTTCCGCGGCGGCTTGACCTGTTCCGTCGGATACGATCGGACGTGGACCTTGCGGGACCAGGCGCCGCTGAAGCCGTAGGAGCCGTGGATCTCCTCGCGGGTGAGGACCTTGGGGATGGCGTAGAACTCCGTGTGAGGGGTCGGCGGGACCGTCCCCTTCTTCACGATCAAGACCATCGAGGCGTCCTCCGATGGCCGTGATATCGGCGTCCCGGCTTAAACCCGCGGCACTTCATCGAGGCACTTGGAGCTGCGCGTATCGGATGCCGCCGCCGGCGAGGAGGACCTCGCGCTGGTGCGGCCGGAGATTCAAGCGGAGACCCACCCGGGTCCCGCGAGTCAGGTCCTCCGCCGTCGCGTCGCCGCGACCTCGGATCGCCGCGAGCATGTTCGTGACCCGCAGCCGGTCCCCTTGTTGGATCGCATCGTATTCCTTCGGATCGGCGAACGTCACGGGAGGAATCCCCGAGTTCACGAGGTTGTCCAGGTGGATGCGGGCGAAGCTCTTCGCGAGGACGAGATGGACGCCGAGGAACATCGGGGCGACCGCGGCGTGTTCGCGCGAGGACCCTTGTCCATAGTTGTCCCCCGCGACGATGAATCCGCCTCCGGCCTTCTTGGCTCTCGCCGGGAACGTCGGATCGACGTACTCGAAGACGTGCTCCGCGATCGCGGGGATGTTCGACCGCAGCGGGAGGATTTTCGCGCCGGCCGGCATGATGTGGTCCGTCGAGATGTTGTCCCCGAGTCGGAGGAGCACCTCGCCTTCGATCGCGTCCTTCGGAGGATTCGCGACGGGCAACGGGGCGATGTTCGGGCCGCGGACGATCTTGACGGAGGCCCGATCTTTCGGCGGCCATTCGAACCCGCTCGTGTCGACGGGATATTTCTCGGGCTCCTTCAACGTCGGCAACTTTCCGAGGTCCCGCGGATCGGCGATCTTGCCCCCGATTGCGGTCGCGGCCGCGGTCTCCGGGCTGCAGAGGTACACGAGGTCGTCCGGCGTCCCGCTGCGGCCCTCGAAGTTCCGGTTGAAGGTGCGGACCGACGGGCCGCGGGTCGGAGGGGCGAAGCCCATGCCGATGCAGGGACCGCAAGCGACCTCGAGTTCGCGGACCCCGGCTTTGATCAGCTTCGTCATGAGTCCGCTCGTGAGCATGAGGAGGAGCGTCTGGCGGGATCCGGGCGAGACGGCCATCGAGATCCCCGCGGCGACCTTCTTGCCGTCGAGGGCATTTGCGACGACGCTCAGGTCCCGGAACGAGGAGTTCACGCTGCTCCCGACGGCCACCTGCGCCACCTCGACGCCCGCGACCTCTCGGACTGCCTTGACGTTGTCCGGACTCGAGGGGCAGGCGATCAGCGGCTCCAAGGATCCGAGGTCGATGTCCACGGTCTCGTCGTACTTCGCGTCAGGATCCGGGGCGAGGGCCTTGAAGTCCTTGGCCCTCTCCTGGCCCGCAAGGAACGTCTTCGTCAGGTCGTCGGAGGGGAACACGGACGCGGTCGCGCCGAGCTCCGTCCCCATGTTCGCGATCGTGCCGCGCGACGGGACCGTGAGTTCCTTCAGCCCGGGCCCGGTGTATTCGAGGACCTTGTTCAGGGCCCATTTCACATCGAAGCGGCGGAGCAATTCCAAGATCACGTCCTTCGCGCTCACCCACGGCTTGAACGTCCCCGTGAGGCGGACGTTGACGACCGATGGCATCGTGATGCGGTACGGCTCGCCCGCCATCGCGTTCGCGACTTCGAAGCCTCCCGCGCCGATCGCGAGCATGCCGCAGGCCCCCGCGTGCGGCGTGTGGGAGTCGCAGCCGACCATCGTCTCGCCGGGGATGTCGAAGGCCTCCATGTGGGCCCAGTGGCTGATGCCGTTCCCGGGACCGGAGAACAGGGCCCCGTACCGTTGGCAGACGCTCCGCAGGAAGCGATGGTCGTCCGCGTTTTCGTATCCGGTCTGGAGGATGTTGTGGTCCACGTACTGCGTCGCCTGACGGATCGTTACCGAGGCGCGCCCCATCTGCTCGAACTCGAGCCAGGCGAGGGTCCCCGTCGCGTCCTGGAGGAGGGCCTGATCCATCCGGAGGGCGATCTCCTCACCCGGGTCCATTTTCCCGGAGACGAGGTGGTTCCGAATCAGTTTGCGAGTGAGCGATTCCCCCATGGAAGCCCCTTCGGCGTCCGTGAAAACCTCGTGGCCTATCAATCTTCAGTGCGCACGGATCCGACCCGCGGAAATGGAATGCAACCTTAAACAAGGTTGACTTGCTCGACGCCCGCACGATCGGGACTCGGCCCGATTCTCTAATATCCCCCTTGCCTTTCGACGCGGACGGAGGGATCCGGACGAAGTATCTCGTCACCGGTGCAACGGGATTCATCGGCGGCCGGATCGCCCGCGCACTGGTCGCCGATGGACACCAGGTCATCGCGATCGCTCGGGATCCGTCGCGGGCCCGAGACCTCCGCGCCCTCGGGGTTCAGGTCCGCCCCGGCGACGTGACGATCGCCGAGTCGGTGTGGGGCCCCATGATGGGAGTCGACGGCGTCTTCCACGTCGCGGGCTGGTACAAGATCGGAGCGGCGGGCCGCGCCGAGGCCGAGAAGATCAACGTCGAAGGGACGCGGAATGTGCTCACCGCGATGAAGGAGCTGCGTATCCGCAAGGGCGTCTACACGAGCACGCTCGCGGTCTTCTCCGATACCCACGGTGCGCTGGTCGACGAAACCGTCCGGCCCGATGGCAAAGGTCCCTGGCTGACGGAGTATGATCGGACGAAATGGGCCGCCCATTACGAGGTCGCGGAGCCCATGATCCGCGAGGGCCTGCCCCTCGTGATCGTCGAACCGGGGGTCAACTACGGTCCCGGGGACACGAGCGAGATTCGGCCGCTCCTCGTCCGATATCTGAGGCGTCGCCTGCGAGCGCTGCCGAAAGAAACGGCCTATTGTTGGGCCCACGTCGACGACACCGCGAGGGGCCATCTCCTCGCGATGGAGAAAGGCGTCCCGGGGGAGACGTACATCCTCGCGGGGCCGCCCCACTCGCTCATCGAAGCGTTCCAGATCGCGGAGCGGATCACCGGCATCCGGGCGCCGCGCCTGAATGTCTCGCCGCGCCTCCTGCGGTTCATGGCCCGGCTCGCTCGCTCGGAACGGCTTCGGGTGGGCGCCGGCGTCACGTACCTCGGGAGCAACGAGAAGGCCCGGCGGGTCCTCGGGTACGAACCGCGGTCTCTCGAGGCGGGGCTCCGCGAGACCCTCGCGTACGAGATGCGGCTCCTCGGGATGGCGGCGCCGAAGAAGGGATGAGAGATCCGGGGAAATCCAAAGAAGTCTTTTCCGAAATCCTGATCTCCGCAGCGAGGTTCATTCTCCTCCGGTTACGTAGACCGTTTCCCCCGTCAGGAAATCATTCTCGATCGCGTAGCCCACGGTGTGCGCGATCTCCTCCGGACGTGCCATCCGGCCAAGGGGCACGCGGCTCACCCGTTCCGCCAAGTTCGGAAGGCCACCGCGGACGATTTCGGTGTCCGTGAGTCCAGGGGCAACGCCGACCACCCGGACTCCATCACGGGCCACCTCAAGTCCGAGCGCCCGCGTCAAACCGATCAGCGCGGACTTCGCAGCCGCATAGGCTACACGTCCTGGGCCAGGCGGTCGGACCGCAACAAACGAGGCGATGTTCACGATCACGCCTCGTTTCCGTTGGATCATCGCGGGAAGCACGTGGCGAATCATGTTGAATGCGCCGAATACATGGACCTGAAAGATGGATTCCCAATCTCGCGGCTCCATGGCCACGACGTTCTTGAGGGCAAAGTTCCCTGCGTTGTTGACGAGGATGTCGACCGGTCCGAGTCGATCGGTCGCGGACCGCACGATGCGTCCGCAGGCAGCGAAATCCGCCACGTCGCCCGCGGCCATCACGGCCCGTTCTCCTCCGATTGCTTTCGCGACCTGCTCCAGCGCCTCGCTCCTCGTCCGCGCGTTCACGACGACCTTCCCGCCCGCCGCTCCCAGCATTACCGCGGTCGCCCGGCCGATGCCTCGGGAGGCCCCCGTCACGATTGCGACCGAATCGCGAATCTCCAATTTCCCGCCTCTGACTCGCCTCACGTATCGGCGTTTGTTCGCCCGGCTCGGAGGACCGGCCGCGTCAAGCAGGTGGCGCCCCCCTCGGCCTTCCGCGAGATCTCGTTTCCCCGATACGTCCGGACCCGGCATCCGGCTTCCTCGAGCCATCGCTGCGTGATCGGATTCCCTTCCAGCATGATGCAATCCCGCGGCGCGACGGCCAGGACATTCGGGGCCATCCGGTCGAACTCGGCGTCGGGGACGTCGATGAAATCGAATCCGTCGGCCTGAAGGCGTTGCCAAAAGGGAACCGGCAAAAGTCGAGGATAGACGACCGCGAGATCGTCGTCCACGAGGCTGATCAATGACATCAGATGAAGGCATGCCGCGGGGCCCGTGTGGAACGGGAGTGGCACCGCTTCGGTCCGGACGCCGAGGGGCTTGAGTAGGGCCTTGAGTTGGCGGAGGCCCTCCGCATTCGTGCGAAAGCCTTGGCCCACCGCGAGCCGGTCATGGTTGATCCAGAGGAGATCCCCACCTTCGGCGGTCGCAGGCGATCGCAACGTGCCGAGGATGGGGACTCCCCGCTTCGTCAGGCTGCCGGCAATCGAGGCCTCCTCTCCGCGGCGGAGATCCTTCCCCATCCGGAGGACGATGGCCCCGCGATCCGTGACGAGGACCGGGTCGTGGACGAAGATCGCGTCCGCGCGGTCCTCTTGCGGCTCCTCGTGGTACCAGACGTCGGCGCCCGAGGCCCGTAACATCTCGACCAGCGCGATGTGCTCCGACCTCGCGGCGATCAAGTCCGGTCGTCCCGCGTATCCCCAGAGCTTCGGGTCGGCGTGGGCGAAGGCCTCATCGGGCCGGCGGACCAGGACCGTCCGAAGAGGATCGACCATGCTCTGGCTTCCGTACGACGCGCCCACCTTGACCTCTAGTCGGGAAGCGCTCGCGGCCCTTTCAAGTTCGCCAAAATCCTCATCGATTTTCGGCGCCGCCCGGTCCGGTCAAGATTCAAGTAGCGCGCAGGACGTCAGCGCGGGCCATGGCCCTCTCGATCGATTCGCGGATCACGCTCAACGATGGAAGGAAGATCCCCGTCCTCGGCCTGGGCGTGTGGCAGGCGGGCGCCGGCAAGGAGACCCGGAAGGCCGTCGCCTCCGCCCTCGAATGCGGCTACCGACTGATCGACACCGCGAAGATGTACGGAAACGAACGAGACGTGGGAGCGGCCGTCCGCGAGAGCGGCATTCCTCGCGACGAGGTCTTCATCACGACGAAACTCTGGAACAGCGACCATGGTTTCGACGCCGCGTTGCGCGCCTTCGAAGGGAGCCGCCGGGAACTCGGACTCGAGTACGTCGACCTCTACCTGATCCATTGGCCCGTCCCTCAAATACGAGGCGAGTCATGGAAAGCGCTCCAGAAGTTGAGGGAGCAAGGCCTCGCCCGTTCCATCGGCGTGAGCAACTACACGATCCCGCACCTCGAGGAGCTGTTGAAATCGTCCCCGCTTCCTCCGGCCGTCAATCAGGTCGAGTTCCATCCGTTCCTGTACCAACGGGAGCTCCTGCAGTATTGCGAGGGCCGTCGGATCCAGCTCGAAGCGTACAGCCCGCTCACCCGCGGGCGTCGCCTCAAGCATCCCGTCATCAAGGAAATCGCCGCGAAGTACCGCAAGACCCCGGCGCAGGTCCTCATTCGATGGGGACTCCAGCATGGCCTCGTCGAAATCCCGAAGTCGGTTCGCTCGGAGCGGATCCGAGAAAACGCGGACGTCTTCGACTTTGAGATCGGGTCGGCCGACATGGCGCGACTCGACGCGCTCGACGAGCGATCCCACCTCGCGTGGAACCCCGACGATCTCCCGTGAGTCCCGTCGGGCGCGAGTGAGGAGCATTTTACCTCGCCGTTGGATGTCCTGCCGTGGTCCGCCCCCGATACGAGATGCCGGGGAACCTCCGGCCGGCATCGCTCCAGGAGCGGCGGCGTTTCTACGCGCGACGGATGGATTACGATGCCGCCGCCGCGTGGATGTCACGTCCCGCCGGAGGCCGGGTCTTCGCACTAATCCTCGGAAGGCACTCGGGAATCTACCCGCGGCGATTTCGGCATCTGAAGAATGTGCCCCTCATCATCGACGACGCCGTGGAGGTGCGCGACCTCCGACCGTATCTCCTTCGCTACCTTCCCGAGGGCGTGTACTACGACCGGAACGTGTACGCCCCTCTGGATGAGACACGGAAGGCGCGAATCGATTACGCTCGGGCCTGGAGGAGCCGAGTCTTCCGCGGGCAGGAGTTGGCGTTCGACTTGGATCCGGAGAATGTCGACTGTCCGATCCATGGCGACATCGCCGCGAAAATGGCCCGTCACCAGGGCCTCTCCTTCTGCGATTGGGAATTCGAGGAGATCCGCAGGCAGGCGGCGGAACTGTTCGACGAATTGGCGAGGCGCTGGAGCCGCCTCCGAATCGTGTTCTCGGGCCGCGGGTTCCACGTCCATGTATTCGACGCCGATGCCTTTCGGCTCTCCCGCAAGGAGCGGGGCGGGATCGCCGCCTCCTTGGCGCGGCGTTATGCGATCGATGAATGGGTCACGTCCGGCGAGATGCGACTGATCCGGCTGCCCCTTTCTCTCCATGGGATGGTTTCGCGGATCGTGATCCCGGTGCCGCGACGTCGGCTTGAGTCTTTCTCCTACGACGACCCGCGGGCCGTGCCGAGGTTTTGATCAGCGACTCACCGCTTCTTCGCCTTTCGTTCCTTGCGTCCCGAGTAGTACGCCTTCTTCTTGGCCCCTTTCTTGCGGGCCGACTTGCGCTTCTTCGCCGCCATGGGGACCCGCATGGATAGGCAACATTGAATCCTTTGCCTTGATGTCCCGATTGGTACGACAGAGCGGGACCCTCCGGTCGATGTGCCAAAACCTTCGAGTAGGGGAACGGCATTGGGCGGGACTCGTCCGGAGGAGGTACTTTGGCGCAAGGACCCATGTCCGCGTCGCCTGTGCCCGTTTCAGAACCGCCCGTTTCGCCCGCTCCGCGGGCGTCGTCTCGGCGGAAGTGGATCATCGTCGTGATCGTCGTCATCCTCATCGCCTCCGCCGCCGGCGGCGCGTACTTGCTCCTTCGGAGCCAGACTGTCTCCCTGAGGGTCGAGACGACGACCGTTTTCGCCACCGCGACCGAGGCGGTCGCGTTTGATGCGAAGATCACAGGTGGCACCGCGACCGCCGTCAATTGGATCTTCGGCGACGGGACGACGGCGTCGGGGACAAGCACGTCCACGTCCCATGCCTACGCGACGGGGGGGACCTTTTTCGTCGGAAGCCAGGCGAATCTGAGCGGAGGGTCGAGCGTCAATAACTTCGATGCCCTCTACGTCATGACGGTCGGTCCTCGAAAGGACCTTACCACCCGAGACAGCCTTGGGGTCATCGCCATCAACCGGACGGCCTCGGCGGCGGGAGCTCCCCTCATCGCTGCCGGCAAGTGGATCGCTGCCGTGGGCAGCGTCCAGCAAGCCCCGTCCTACGCCTTCAGTGTTAAAACCACGCCGTCTCTTGGGACGACGCAATGGGACAACTATTCCTGGGCGGTCCAGGCGCTCTCCTTCTCCTACGGCGATGGCGCCGCGCCCCTGATCAACATTTCGGACCAGGCGCTCCGAATCAATCACACCTACGCCTCCGCCGGCATCTACCAGTTGGCCTTGGCGGTCGCGACCCAGAATCAGACGATGAGGACCACCTGCAACATTTCGGGTTGCTCTTCGACGCCTCTAACGAACGTCATGCCGTTTCAGATCCGCACGACCGTGGTCGGCCAGACGATCGCGGTGGGGACGTACAAGCTCCTCACGTACTCGGGAAGCGTCGTCAATCCGGGACTGATCGTCGTCCAGGAGGCGGTGACCGGCAGTTACACGACGCTCGATCCGGGCGCTGACTACGAATCGGTCGGGTTCGAAACGATCGCGAACGTGTACCAGACCCTTCTGTGGTACGACGGGACGAAGTCCGACGCATTCGTGCCCGTCCTCGCGGACAAGATCCCGTCCACGACCGACGGCTCGATCAGCTCGGACCACAAGAACTACACGTTCCACATTCGGCCCGGCGCGAAGTTCGCGGATGGAACCTCCGTCACACCGTGGGATGTGAAGTACTCCTTCACTCGGACGATGCTCTTCGTCTTCGGGACGCCGGGCACCAGCGGGTGGATTCAGTCCCAGTACCTCTTGCCGAGCCTCAGCCCTGCGGACCTGACCTTCGCCAACGTGAACAACGCCGTGTCGGTCGACAACGCAAGCAACACCGTCACCTTCCACCTCACGGCGTCGGTGCCCGCGCTGCTGTGGTTCCAGATCATCGCCGATCCGCTCGGTTCCTCGATCGTGAGCTGGAAATGGCTCGAGGCGAACGGCCCCGCCCTTGCGTGGACCCCGGCCGGTTTCACGGCCTACCAGAAGTACGGCAACCTCGTCAACTATGTCCCTGCCTGGCGGGACAAGACAATGGGCTCCGGGCCGTACACCGTCGACTACGTCGTGCCGGGCGAGTCGGTCGCCATGAAACGGAACTCGAATTTCCAGCCGTTGCCCGGGATTCCCGCACCGACGGTCGAGCGCGTGTTCCTCCAGTACGTGGAATCGCCGTCCACCCGCGAACTCTCCCTGGAATCAGGTCAGGCCGACATCACGACGTACAACCCGAGCAACCGCTTCGACGTGATGCGACGGATGCAGACGGACGGGCTCGTCCATATCGAGTTCGTGCCGACGCTCAACTTGTTCTGGTGGAACTTCAACATGGAGATTGCGCCCAGCGCCGACAACACGGTGCCCAGGGACTTCTTCGCTGACCTCAACATGCGGAAGGCGTTCTTCTACGCCTACGACTTCCAGAACTACCTCGACAACATCGTGGAGAACAAGCACTTCAACGCGAAGTTCGCGGACTCCTTTAACGGGATCATTCCGAACGGGATGGTCGGGTACGAGAACCTCTCGAGCTACAACGTGTTCGACATGGCGCGCGCGCGGCAGTACTACAACACGTCGAAGTTCGTGACGAGCCACGGGGGCCCCGCGAGCGCGTCCTTCACCCTGACGATCGTCGTTCCAACGGCGGACCCGGTGAACTTGGCCGCGGCCCGTTCATGGGGAGACAACCTGCAGAAGCTCGGCCCGACCGGGAACATCGTGATCAACACGCGGACGATGTCGTTCCACGACATCATCGCGGAGATGAACCCGCACGCGAACCGCATGTCCCTTTGGTTCCTCGGCTGGCTGCCCGACTACCCGTACCCGACGGACTACACGTACCCGATGCTCGAGCCGGGCAACAACGCTACGGAATACGGCGGGACGTACCCGGCCGCGAACGGCTTCAACATCAGCTATCTCGCCTCGCTCGGCGAGACCGCCCAGTCCCGGGCCGCTCAGAACATCTCGGACTGGATCAACGCCACTTTGTCGGAGACGGACATCAATGTCGTCGTCGACCTGTCCCGGAAGGCGCAGCGCGAGGCGATGCTGAATCTGACGATCTACGTGCCCGCCCAGCAGCAGTACAGCTTCTTCGTGTACCGCACGTGGATCCAGGGCATCCCGCTCGAGAGCAACCCGATGCTCGGAGGGACGGACATCCTCTACAACCTGCTGGCGAAGTCCGGGACGATCCAAGGTGCCGTCGCGACGTCGAGTTCTGCAGGCCCGGGCACCCAGGGAGGATTCGGCATTACGCCGTTGATTGCGACGCTCGGCCTCCTCGCCGTCCGAAGGCGGGATGAGGAGCCCTAGCGAGTCCGACCTTCCACGATCTGCGCGATTCGCCGCCGGCGCGAGGCGGGCCAGAGGACGCGATAAAGGCGGAGTTCGAGATAGGCGAGCGCGAAGAATCCTGCCGCGAGGAGCGGCAACAGGATGGCGTCCGCGGTCGGAAGCGATAGGTGTGCCTGCAAGGCGACGAAGAGGTTCGCGGCCAGGCAGCCGACTACGTACAATCCTCGAACCATGTCGCCGAAGACGTAGGCGACTTCGGGATGCCGGACCGAGAACGTCGCGCGGGAAGAACCGGTCGGCGGTCCTTCGGTGATCCGGACTCGGTCCACGGCGGCGCCTCGTCGGTGGGCCCACCCACAGTGGGCGTGCCCGGGTCGTCATGAGGCGTGACCGACTTAAACCTGCACGAGGAACTGGCCTCTCCGCCGGGAGAGCGCAAAGGATATACAACCGCGCGGGATGGTCGCAATGACCCGATGCGCCTGCTGCTGTTCATCGTGCGTCGACTCCTCCTCTTAATTCCCACTTTGCTCGGCGTCACGTTGATCACGTTCGTCTTGAGCCGCGCCGTCCCCGTCGATCAACTTGTCGAGACCTACCTGAACCTACGAAGCCCGATTCCGAGAGACCAGCAGATCGCCGCGGCCCGCGCCCTCCTCCATCTCGACGATCCGATTCCTGTTCAGTACGTCTACTACCTCGGACTCCTCCTCCGCGGAGACTGGGGCTTCACGAACACGGAACTGTACCATGGGACCGTCACCGCGGCCCTGGTCCTGTTCTTCCCCCCGACGGTCGAGCTCGCGATCGCGGCGACGTTCTTGGCCACCTTCCTCGGCATCCCCCTGGGCACCATCTCCGCGGTTCGAAAGGACCGAATCTCCGATCACGTGACCCGAGTCGTCGCCCTCACCGGGTATTCGATGCCCCTCTTCTGGCTCGCCCTGCTCCTCCAGATTTTCGCGGTCCGGTTCGTCCCGTCGTTGCCAATCAACGGACAGGTGAGTCCGGGCATCTTGAGCGGGCGCGCGTGGTTGGTCGGCACCGGCGTGTTCGAATCGAAACCGACCCACTTCCTCATCCTCGATGCCGCGTTGAACGGAGACGGCGAGATCTTCTGGAACGCGCTCCAACATCTCATCTTGCCGACCCTCGCCCTCACGTACGGATTCCTCGGCGTCATCCTCCGGATGGTCCGTTCCGGGATGGTCGACGCGATGGGACAGGAGTACGTCAAGACGGCGTGGTCGAAGGGCCTCCCGGAGTCCGTCGTGATCCGCAAGCACATCCGGCGCAATGCGCTGCTCCCGGTCACGACCGTCGTCGGCCTCCTGTTCGCGGGACTCCTCGGCGGCGTGGTCCTCGTCGAGGACGTGTTCGTCTGGAACGGAATCGGACGATGGGCGACCGTCGCGATCATCAGCCATGACCTCGCGGCGATCCTCGGTACGACCCTGATCTTCGCCCTGTTCCTCGTGCTCGCGAATCTCGTCGTGGACATCATCTACGCGTACCTGGACCCCAGGATCACGCTGTGAGGAACATGGGAGCCCATGTCGAGGTCCGCCGCGGGATCCGGAGCGCGAGCGGGAGGGCCGAGCTCTGGCGCGGGTTGCGTCGGAGGCTCGACGAGTACTCCCTCACCTTGCGCCTTCTCCTGAAGCGCCCGCTCGCGGCCGCCGGCCTCCTGATCACGCTCCTGTACGTCGGCATCGCGATCGCGGCGTCGTTCCTGCCGGACCGGGACGTCCTCCAGACGAACTTCACGACCGCGTACCCCCAGCCGCCCTGGTGGTGGGGCAACGGGACGCCAGGCTCCTGGTTCGGCACCACCTATCCGGGAATCGATCTCGGCATGGCAATCTTCAAGGCGATCCGCATCGACCTTTACTACTCGAGCATCGTCGTCCTCGGCGGCGCGATCGTCGGCATGCTTGTCGGACTCGTCGCCGGGTACAAAGGCGGCCTCTTCGACGAAGGGCTCATGCGCTCGACGGACGTCGCTTATTCGATCCCGTTCCTCGTCTTCGCGATCGCGGTGGCCTACGTCATCTCCCGGGACTTCACGACGCTGAACCTCTCGCTTCTGATCCTCTGGTGGCCCCCGTACGCGCGGCTCGTCCGCTCGCAGGTCCTGGCCGTGAAGGCGAACATGTTCGTCGAGGCGGCGCGCGCGGCCGGCGCATCGGATCTGCGGATCATGTTCCGCCACATCTTGCCGAACACGCTGGCCCCCGTCTTCGTTCAGGTGTCCCTGGACCTGGGCGTCGTCATCCAGATCTTCGCCGCGTTGATCTTCATCGGCTTCGTCCCACACAGCGGATACCTGCCGGAACTCGGGGCCCTCATCTTCTACGGGTTCGGCAGCGAGCCCACATCGTATCCGTGGACGATCCTATTCCCGGGGCTCGCGCTCGTGATCTTTACCGTGGGCGTCAACCTGCTGGGGGACGGCCTGCGCGACGTCCTCGACCCGAGGCTCCGGAGGTGAGGGACTGTCCCCCTTGCTGTCCGTCCAGGGATTGCAGACGGAGTTCCTGACGCCCCGCGGGGTGATCCGGGCCGCGGACGGCGTCGACTTCGACATCCAGGAGGGGGAAGTCCTCGGCCTGGTCGGCGAGAGCGGGTGCGGGAAGTCCGTCACCGCGCTCTCGATCATGTACCTGATCCCGACCCCGCCCGGCCGGATCGCCTCGGGCGCCATTTGGTTCCGCGGGATCAACCTCCTCGCGGGGAGCGAGAACGAGGCGACCGTGCGCCGCGGACTCGGCGGCAAGCCGAAGCTCGTCCGGAACGACACGGCCCTCCGGAGGCACCGCGCGCGGATGGCCAAGATCCGCGGCCGCGAGGTCTCGATGATCTTCCAGGAACCGATGTCTTCCTTGAACCCGGTCCTGCCGGTGGGCTACCAGATCGCGGAGGTCCTGATCTACCAGCGGCGGAAGGTGATCTGCGACCGCCTGCTCGCTCGGAGAGAGATCACCGACGAGGACCTCGAGCTGTTCAAGGAGGCGGTCACGCATCCCGATGCGGCGCAGCGGGAGCGACTCCTCGCCGACTTCTGTCTACAGACTGCCCTCCCGGTGGAGAAGGTCGCCGCGATCATCGATCGGTCCGGCCTCCAGATGGAGGAACGCCTCGCGAGGATCCGACGCCTCTCGGAACGTACGAAGACTCGCCATGCATGGTTCCTTCGGCTCGCCCGCGAACTCGACGTCCTCGAGTCGGAATGGATAACGCGAGAATGGCGCGTCCTCTCCGGGGTCGCGTCCTCAGAGGACGATCGTCGCCGGCTTGCAGCCCAAGCGCAGTTCCGGTCGCGCCAGGCCCTCTTCCGTCTCGTCATGTCGATCCCGGTCCTCCGTCGAATCCTGATGCGGCCGATCGAGGAAGAGGCCCGCCGCCGCGTACTCGAACAGCTGAAGAACGTGCGGATCTCGGAGCCTCACAAAGTGTACAACGAGTACCCGCACGAGCTCAGCGGCGGCATGCAGCAACGGGTGATGATCGCGATGGCGCTCGCCTGCGATCCGGCCCTCATGATTGCCGACGAGCCGACGACCTCGCTCGACGTGACGACCCAGGCCCAGATCCTTACCCTGGTCCGGGACCTCCGGGAGCGGATCCATTCGTCGATCCTCTACATCACCCACGACCTCGCGGTGATCGCGGAATTGTGTGATCGGGTCGCGGTCATGTATGCCGGCAAGATCGTCGAGGAGGCGCCGGTCGGCGACCTCTTTGCGCATCCGTTACATCCATACACCGAAGGATTGCTCGAATCGATCGTCTCCCTCGACAAGGAGGTGCCCACTGACGCGCCGTTGCCGACGATCGCGGGGACGGTGCCGGATCTCCTGAGCCCGCCGTCCGGCTGCCGGTTCCATCCTCGCTGCAAATATGCGTTCGCGCGATGCAAGACGGAGGAGCCTCGCTTGCTCCCCCAGGGGGAGAGCCGCCGCGTCGCGTGTTTCCTCTACGAGGAAGGGGGTTCCCGTGCTACCGAGCGACCGGCAGGCGCATGAGATCCTCGTCGGCGCCGTGGGCTTGAAGAAGCACTTTCCGGTGAAGGGCGGAGTCCTCCGCCGGACGATCGCCCAGGTCCGGGCGGTCGACGGGGTCGATCTGTTCGTTCGCCGCGGGGAGACCCTCGCGCTCGTCGGGGAGAGCGGCTGCGGGAAGACCACGCTCGGACGACTCCTGTTGCGGCTCATCCCTCCGACGTCCGGCGAGGTCCTGTTTAACGTTCCCGCGAATCTGTACGCGAGCGCGAGAGACCGCTGGCAGCGGACCGCGGAGGAAGATGGTGCGATGCGTAGTCCGAAGGGACCTCAAGGGGACGGCCTCGATCCCTACGCGATCACCCGCCTCCGGACCCGGGCCTTCAAGCCGTTTCGGAGGCGGATGCAACCGGTATTCCAGGATCCCTTCACCTCTCTCGATCCGCGGATGCTCGTGAAGGACATCCTCGCGGAGCCGATCCTCATCAACAACCAGATGACCCGACCCGAGGCGATGGAGCGCGTCGCCCAGCTGCTCCAAGAGGTCGGCCTGCGGCCGGACCACCTGTACCGGTTCCCCCACGAGTTCTCCGGCGGCCAGCGGCAGCGGATCGCGATCGCCCGAGCCCTCGCCCCCGAGCCGGAATTCCTCCTGCTCGACGAGCCGACGAGCGCCCTCGATGTCTCGGTGCAGGCCCAGATCCTCAACTTGCTCAAGGACATCCAGCGACGGCAGGGCCTCACCTATCTCCTGATCACGCACAACTTGAGCGTCGTGCGCCACATGGCCGACCGGGTCGCGGTGATGTATCTGGGCCGGATCGTCGAAGAGGCCCCGACGCGCGAGCTGTTCGAGTCCCCCCTGCATCCGTACACGAAAGCGTTGCTGTCCGCGGTCCCTGTGCCGGACCCGAAGAGGCGACGGGAGAAGATCCTGCTTCCCGGCGACGTGCCGAGCCCCGTGGACCCTCCGACGGGCTGCCGTTTCCACACCCGATGCAATGCGGTCATGCCTCACTGCGGTTGGAGCCCGCGCGACGCCGCCTCCGCAACGGCCTATCTGTTCGACTCTTCCCGGAACCCTCACGCGTCGACGCTACCGGCCCTTTCCGAGGTCTCTATGGAAGGAAATCGCCTGAGGCTGCTCTTCGGCGGATCGCGACCGAGCGAGGCGCAACGGCAAGTCGTCGCCGACCTCGTCCGAGGCCGGGCGGCCGAGGCGGGCGGGATGGCCTTCCAGGCGATCCGGGAGGTCGTCCTCGAAGAGGGGTCGATCGTCCTCGAATTTCCTCCGCCCCTGGAGCCGGCCTGGGTCGAGGTGTCGCCCGGTCACTCGGTCGCGTGCTACCTCTACCCGCAACCTCAGGCGTGACATCGGGCCGATCAAGTCGACGAACGCCGGCGCGACTTCTTCGCCTTCGAGGCATCGCGGCGCGCCCGAGATGGGTCGGCTTCGAGCTCAAAGCCTTCCGCGACCAGGAGCTTCTTCTTCGTCTCCTGCCCGCCGATCGCGGAGTACTCACCCAGGCCGCCGGCCTTCGGGACCACGCGGTGGCAGGGGATCACGATGACCGCCGGGTTGCGGGCACAGGCGGTCCCGACCGCCCGCGACGCGTTCGGCCGGCCGAGTCGCCGGGCCACTTCCCCGTAGGTCATCGTCGTGCCCGGAGGGATCGTCCGCAGGAATTCCAAGACCTCGCGTTCGAAGGGGCCGACCTCGAGGTGGAGCGGGATGTCCCGCAGGTCCCCCTCCCCCGTCCGCACGTGTTCGAGGATCTGCGCGAGGTAGGGATGGTCCTCCCCGAGGCTGGCCGGGGAAGCCTTCTTCGCGAGGCTCACGGCGGCGACGCGGTCGCCCAGGACCTCCAGCTGGACGTACAGGCCGAGCTCGCGGCTGAACTTGGAGTACACCTCGAGGGCCTCCCCGTGCGGCCGGCCGGATCGCATCCGGACCATCGGCACCATCGCACGGATGACGTGGTGCTCGGCGCGGTTCAAGTGCTGCTCGAAGGTGCTCCGCGCGATCCCGAGGGACAGGCTCACGTCCTCCGTCGTCACGTTCCGGGGGAATTCGTAGTAGCCCGCGTCGAAGGCGGCGAGCAGCGCCCGGGCCTGTTTCTCCGTCAGCTTCGGGAGGAACAGCGGGGACGATAGGGCCCCGATGGCTCCCTGGCGCCCGACCGGGCGGCGCTTGGACACGAGGCGCGCCTCGGGGAATCGGTCGAGGACTGTCCGCGGGTCCGCGCCGTCCTCGAGGAGGAGGGTGATGAGGGCCTCGCCCCGCTGCCAGCGGATCGGAGGGAGGACGTGCGCGTTCTCGGCGGCCAGCGACGCGATCGATTCCTCCTCCGGCCTGCCTCCGCTCAGGAGGAACGTGACCTCCTTCCCCGAGCGGTTCTGATAGAGGACCTCACGATCGGACTCCAAGAGTTCCGGCGCATCCTCGATTCCCTCGGCATCCCCGAGGAACCGGAGGAGGAGCATGCCTCCCAGCGGATACGCGTCGATCGCGAGTCCGGGTCGCCGTTCGGTGAGGTCTTGGAGCGGACCGGGCGCGCGACTTGCGAACGTCACCTGGGTCGTCACGGTCTCGCCCCTCGGCTCTCCATCGGTCGCCGGCTCATCTCCCTCGAAGGCAATAGGTTTTGGCTCCACGGCCTGCATGGGCCGAGGATGGTCGGGGTCGCCAAGGACGTTGGCCCGGCGATCGCCGGTCGCTTGGAGCCGTCAGGTGGAGCGATGTGCCACCCGTCCTGTACGCAAGGCTGATACGTTCCAAACGCGAACGCCTCGATCGGGCAACGACCGGATGGACAAAGCGTCGGTCGGGGGGGTCGAGGTCCGATCTCCCGTCGCCGGGCAGGACGATTCGCTCTTTACGACGGAGGCCCTCGAGTTCCTCGGGGCCCTTCATCGAAGGTTCGACGGCGGGCGGCGGGATCTCCTGCGGCAGCGGGTTCGGCGGCAAGAGGCCCTCGATCGCGGCGAGACCTTGGACTTCCTCCCGGAGACCCGCGCCATACGGGAGGGCTCGTGGAGCATTGCCCCGGTCCCCTCGGATCTGCAGGACCGGCGGGTCGAGATCACCGGACCGACGGATCGCAAGATGATGATCAACGCCCTCAACTCCGGGGCGAGCGTGTTCATGGCGGACTTCGAGGACGCGAACACACCCGCGTGGCGGAACGTCGTCGAGGGCCAGTTGAACCTCGTCGGGGCCGTCCGGCGCACGCTCGAATTCCGCGGCCCGGAGGGGAAAGAGTACCGACTGAACCGCGAGACCGCGACCTTGGTGGTGCGGCCCCGCGGATGGCATCTCCCCGAGAAACATCTGCGGATCGACCGCAAGGTCGCTTCGGGGAGCCTTGTGGATTTCGGACTGTACTTCTTCCACAACGCGAAGGAGCTCCTCGCCCGGGGGACGGGCCCTTACTTCTACCTCCCGAAGATGGAGAGTCATCTCGAGGCCCGCCTGTGGGCCGACGTGTTCCGCTTCGCCGAGGAACGGGTCGGGATCCCCGCGGGAAGCGTGAAGGCGACCGCCCTGATCGAGACGATCCCCGCCGCGTTTGAGATGGAGGAGATCCTGCACGAACTGCGGGAGTACGCAGCGGGCCTGAATGCGGGCCGATGGGACTACATCTTCAGCATCATCAAGAAGTTCCGCGCTCGCAAGGAGTTCGTCTTGCCCAATCGGGCGCAAATCACGATGACCGTTCCGTTCATGCGGGCGTATACCAACCTGCTCGTCCGCACGTGCCACCGCAGGCACGCGCATGCGATCGGCGGCATGGCGGCATTCATCCCGAGCCGCAAGGATCCCGCCGCGAACGAAATCGCCTTCGCCAAGGTGCGAGAAGACAAGATCCGGGAAGCAAACGACGGATTCGACGGGACTTGGGTGGCCCATCCGGACTTGGTCCCCGTCGCCATGGAGGTGTTCGGTCGGTTCCTCGGATCTCGGCCGAATCAGGTCGACCGGCAGCGGGAAGAGGTCCAGGCCTCGGCCAAGAAACTCCTCGACGTGCGGGTGCCCGGCGGGACCGTCACGGAACTCGGCATATCGAGCAACATCGGCGTCGCGATTCAGTATCTTGAGTCTTGGCTTCGGGGGGTCGGGGCCGCGGCGATTTCGAACCTCATGGAAGATACCGCGACCGCGGAAATCGCCCGGTCCCAGATCTGGCAGTGGTTGCGCCATGCCGTGAGGCAGCACGACGGCCAACCTCTCACTCTCCTCCGAGTCAAGGAGATCGAAGAGCGCGAACTCGCAAGGATCCGCGAGTCGATGGGAACCGAGGCATTCGGAGCCGGGAAATTCGAGGAAGCCCGCCAACTGTTCGACGCGATTACCTACGCGGACACCTTCGTCGAGTTTCTCACCTTGCCCGCGTACGAACGCATCGACTGAGAGTTGCGGTCGCCGAGTCTACTTCGCCCGCTCCAGCCGCTCAAGGACGATCATCGCTCGAAGGGTGATCATCTTGCTGGGCTTGCCTGCGGCCTCAATTCCGAACGGCACGGGCGCGTGCTTCGGATGCTTCGCATACCACTCCGCGATGGAGCCCTCGACATCCGGATGAATCGCGTCCAGGTTCCACCGTCCGTCGGACCGGCGCTTCTCCTTCAAGTGGGTAAACGCGTGCTTCAAGCGGGGGTCGTCCCCGTATCCGAGGGCCGTCATGAAATCGAGGCCGACGAGGAGATCGTAGTAGTAGTGCGTAGGATAGTGGAAGCGATACCAAGGTTCGTAATGGTCCCCCTGGCGATGAAGTTCCCGCTGCAGGTAGAATTCGGCCGCGGCCTCCACGGCCCGCTTCATCCCTTCGGTCCACTTCTTCTTCGGATAGACGGCGAACGCACTCATCGGCTCCCAGGAATCGAGGTTCCGGCCGCTCCCGAAGCAGCTCCATCCCCCGTTCTTGTCGCGATGCTCGACGAACCATTCGAACGCTCGTGCGACGTCAGGATGGTCCGCGTATCCGAAACGGACGAGAGCCCGTGCCATGTTGCCGGTCGTGCACAGGTGCGCCTTCTTGTCGCGCTCGATGGCGAAACCTCCTTCCGCCCGGGAGTATCGACGGATCCAGAGGTCACAGGCTCTCTCGATCCGCGGGTCTTCCTTCGTCAATGCGAGGTCGGACAGGACGAGGAGCATCCAATTCGTCGAGAGGTACTTCGGTTGGTACAGGCTCTCGGCGCCCACCCACCAGCCCTTCGAATTCTGCCGGACCAGGACGTCCGCGGCCCACCCTTTCTTCGGAATGAGTTCCTTCGCGGCTTGGACCTCCGGATCGTCTTCTGCTTTGCCCACGAGCTCTTTCAAAGTCAGGTATTGAACGGCGGGCTGGTCGTCCTCAAGCAACCAATCCAGAACCTTTTTCGAAGCCAATGGCCGACCCGGTTCCCACCAACCGCTCCGCCGATTTCACGTTTCGGGTGCTTTGTGGAGGTCCTGAGTGGGCAGGATGAACAGCTAGGACATGCCGCGTGCAGCGCTCTGTCGTCAACTGGGCGGGGGCCCGAGCGCGATGTCGAGGATCGAGGCCCAGCCGTGGCCGGATAGGAACATGGCCATCAATCCCGGTTCACCCGGGAAATGATCGGGCATCGGACAGTACAGGGAGAGAGGGAGGGTTCGAGTCAGGGAATCCAGGGCCGCTTCGATTCGCAATGTGAGGGCCGGGTACTGGGGCGCCGAGGCGAATAGCGACGACGCGATCTTTCCGACCAACCAGACCTCCGGATATCCCTGGCCCCGCGCGACCTGGATGATGCCTTGGATCGAGAGGAGGAGCATCGCGAGGACGCCGGCTGTCTTCAACATCTCGAGGTGGTCGTCCACCGATTCTAGGGATATTCGACCCGAGTCGAGATCCTCGCCGCATCCGGAGCCCGCGACTTCGCGGCGATACGCCTCGATGTCGGGCGAGGGCAGCAGCGCGACGACCTTCGCGCCTCGTTCGATTCCTCGCTTGACGAAGCCCATCGCCCGTCGAGTCTCATTCGCCGCGTCCGAGAAATCGACCCAGTGGCTGTGCATCTCCAATTCCTGTAGGGCTGCTTCGCGCGGGCGCGGTCCTCGCAGGGCCGATTCGCGCCGCGCAAGGTTCTCGACTGTGGCGGCCTGCGCGGAGAATATTTCCGCGAGCCCCTTGGCAACGCGCTCTCGCTCGGACAGATCCTCCCCGCGGATCTTCAAACGAAGGGTGGATCGCAGCGTCCTCGCGGTCAAGGTCCCGAGGACCATCTCGAGGGCGTGCCAATACGCTTGGTCACCCGTCCGCACCTGGATCTCCTCGATCGCCTCGCGGACGTCGATCACGGGCCGCCTCCGTCTGGGAACAATTCCAGCGCGACCCCGAGCTCCCCCGCGGGGATGAGATGGCTGTGGTTCCTCAGGACATCCCAGAAGGCGGCGGCGTGTCGCTCGGGTATCAGCTTCCGAGCATCGTACGCGCAAAGGAGAGACCATGGAAACACATCCCGCCGCTCGTGACACGATTGCTCGAACGCGATCGCTTGTTCAAACCGCCCGTCCTCGAAGAAGCGGTCAGTCGGATTTATCCAGAGGCGCACCGCCGGATATCGATCCGGCACACCCTCGAACGTGTCGTGAAGAAATTGAGTGACCGACTGCGGGGAGTTTTCCTCGGGTCTCTTCGGTTCGTCATTGACCACGAGTCGATTGGCGATCAGCAGCGCCCGCGATCGAAGGCGGGAATCGACGTCGAAGCCCGCGTCCCCCAGGGCCTTCCGAATCGGGGCGGTATCGAGGGTCGAACCGACGCAGCAGACGCGCTCGCCCCTCTCCAAAGCCTCGGCCACGAAAAGGCTGGCGACCTCAACTTGTCGCCTTGGCTCCTCGTAGACCTGTAGGACGTGCGACCCGAGGGGCGGCGCCCGCACGAGAGAGTCCCACTTGGGGACCTCGAGGAGCGGCCTACGTGAACGGCCGCCGGCCGTCTGTTCCATCATCCCGTATTCGGAGTATCGGGCCGGCCCCCTTGAACGCTTCAGAGCTAGCGGTAACTAGGTGCGTCAATGGATGTCCTTCGCTTTCCATGGATGCGTGATCTCATACGTCGCGATGACGGATCGAACCGGGTCCCCGGCCACGTCCGCCACGTCGGGGGAGACCGCCCAGGTCGCGGACCACCGATTTCCCTTGGATCCGCTCCTTATGTAGGACGTGGCGTTAAGGAAGCGCGTGCCTTCGAGGCGGCGCACCGGGAAACGGGCTTCGCGATGCGCCTGGGCGGAGCCCGATCCCCTCTTGATGGAATATCACGACTCGGAATGGGGCGTGCCTCAACACGACGATCGAACGCTCTTCGAGTTCCTCATTCTCGACGGCGCTCAAGCGGGCCTGTCCTGGCTCACGATCCTGAGGAAACGCGAGGCCTATCGGAAGGCCTTTCTGGGTTTCGATCCCACGATCGTGGCCTCGTTCGATTCGCGGGAGGTCCGGCGGCTGCTCGCCGACCCCGGGATCGTGCGAAATCGGCTCAAGATCGCCTCCGCGATTCGGAACGCGCGGTCGATCCTGGACATTCGGAAGGAGTTCGGCAGCTTCGATGCCTACCTCTGGAGGTTCGTGCAGGGCCGACCCCGGACCAACCGATGGAAAAGCCTGAGGCAAATTCCTGCAAGCACGGGCGAATCGGATGCATTGAGCGCGGACCTGAAGACCCGGGGATTCTCCTTCGTCGGGTCGACGATCTGCTACGCCTTCATGCAAGCGGCGGGCATGGTCAACGACCATCTGGTGAGTTGCTTCCGCTACGCCGAGGTGTCGCGGCTCCCCTGACGGTCGATTGCAGAGGGGCCGTACCTATTTCCCACTCCAGTTCCTTGGCCGATGCTGGCGATCTTCGTGCCGGAGACCCGAGCTTGGCAGCAGATGCGGGAGATGTCCGCCCGTCTCCTGAAGGAGCGGACCGGGTCGGGTGTCGACGCATGGAACCGACGGATTCGGAAGGAGCGGCTGGGCAACGAAGCGGACTTGCGCACCTGGTTGACGAAACAGGGCGTGACCGGATATGCCCAATCGTTGCTCGTGATGGAACGCTTCGGGTATCCGGACTTCATGGTAGCAAGCGCCGATGAACTGGTCCGCGGGCAATACGCGGACCGACCGACCCTCCGCCCCCTCTACGATGCGATCATCGAGGCCGCGACTTCCCTCGGCGAGGTGACCGTCCAGGCCCGCAAGACCTACGTTTCGCTCGTCTCCCGCAAGCGGACGTTCGCGCGAGTGCAGGCGTCCGCGAAGGACCGGGTCGACGTGGCCTTGCGTCTGGAGGGCGCGAAGCCAGGCGGGCGCCTGAAACCCTCGAAGATCCACGATACGATGCCGGTGCAAGTGGGCCTCCGTTCGCCTGACGACCTAGACTCCGAGGTGCTGAATTGGCTGCAGGAGGCGTACGAAGAGAACCGGTGAGCAGGCGGCGCCTCGAGATTCGAGCGCGGTAGTTCCTCCCGAGCGCTGCGGGTCGGATCCGCTCTTGCGCGACGGAAGCCACTCACTGTGGAGGGCCCTGAAAGATGCGTCTATGGTCTTTCGCGAATTCGGCAAAGCTCCGAGGAGGACGGCCGAGGATCCTCTCTACCGTATCGTGGACGAGCGCGGTCGGACCGCCGGCCCGTTGGTAGGCCGCGAGGGCAATCATTCCCTCGATGGTCGAGAGCGGTGCACCGGCTTGCATCATTCGGCCACGAGCTTCGTCGAGTGAGAGAGCCACGTACTCGACAGGCCGCCCCACGACCTCGGAGAGGATGCGGGCGACGTCGGCGTAGCTTAGAGGCTCGGGACCGGTCAAGACATACTTCCTTCCATCGTGTCCCGGCTTCGTCAAGGTCGCCGCCGCCACGGCGGCGATATCTCGCGTGTCGACAAAAGGGATCTTTCCATCGCCCGAGGCCGCATAGATTCTTCCCTCCTTTACGATCGTCGGTGCCTGTTCGAGTAGATTCTGCATGAACACATGGGGGCGAAGGATTGTCCACTTTAAACCGGAGTTGAGCAACTCGGTCTCCGCTTGATAGTGGGCCCTTCCGATGGGAGACTGAGAGTGGTCCGATGCGCCGAGGGCCGAAAGCTTCACGATCCGCTCCACGCCGGCTCCCCGGGCGGCGCGAATCGCGCCGATCTGAAGGTCGGCCAGATTCTCCCCGTTCGGCGTCAGCAGGAACAGGTCGCGTACCCCTCGGAGCACCCGCTCGGTCGAAGCGGGCTCGGCCAAGTCAGCCGTCATCCATTGTATGCCGGGCAGGAATGGCGTCCTCCGCTCATCGCGGGTCACGGCGATGGCAGCCACGCCTTCCCTTGACAGGATTGAGATAAGTTCGGCCCCGATGTGACCGGTGGCGCCAATTACGACGATCACGCCCCCTCGAAGCAAGCCTCGTTCTTCACCATTTCGGCGTCGAGGCCTGACCCGAAACCCGCCGCATACGTGGTCTTACGAACCCGTCGAAATCGCCCGAGCGGGTCGTTCCGCGGAAGGAGACAGTCTATCCAGGCGGTAGGCAAGTAACCCGAATGACACTCCTCGGATTAAGGCGCCGATGCGCATAATGGATTGGGGGTTGGGTCGATGGCTCTCGCGATTCCGACGCGTGTTGAATGGTCTTGCCTGCGGCTCCGCACTTTGGATTTTTCCGGTTCGCTGGTCGTTTCCGTGCTCCTGATGACCGCAATCGGGAACGGGGTCGTACTCTACGGATTCGGGGTCTTCGATGGAACCGCCGCCGCATCTGTCCCTAGATCGAATGGTCTCGTCCTCCATGCATCCGCAGTGTCACTGCCGTCCAGTCTCTTGGGCTCTGTCCCGGTGACCGCCGTCATTACTCCCCCCGAGACCGTGGGCCCGGCGAACCCGGGGACCGCCTCGCAAGCTTCACCGCATGGGAAGAATCCCGGTTCCGGGCCGAATACGGCGACCCTGCCCTCGGGAAAGAAGCAGTACCAAACGGGCCTCGGCTTGGAGGGGATCAACGGGGCGGAAAGCGCCTGCTTCCAGCCCGTCTTCGGCACGAACAATAGCCCCTTCGGATGCCTCCCGCCCGACGTGACGATGTCCGCGAGCTCGCAATTCGTGATGGAAGAGGTGAACACGGCCGGGAAGATTTGGACGACGAGCGGGCAGGTCGTGAAGTTCTTCACCCTGACGGACTTCTTCACGGTCCCTTCGGGTGCGGGTTGCTTCCTCACCGATCCGCAGGTCTACTTCGACAACGGCACCCAGCGATGGTTCACCTCGATCCTCAGCGTCACATGTGGCGCGCTGAACACCCAGCAACCGGATGTGTCAAGCCAAATTTACCTGGGCGTGTCGCAGACGAGCGACCCGAGCGGCAGTTGGTTCGAGTACGTCATACCGAACCCGCTTCCTCTCAACCTCGCGGACCAGCCGTTCCTCGGGGTGAACGACCACGTGGTCGTGATTAGCACGAACCAGTTCCTTTACAGCGCTTTCGTAGTCGACGGATTCACGGGCGCGTACTTCTGGGTTCTCGACAAGCTCGCGCTCGAGCAAGTGGGCTGTACGAATCCGGCGGGCCTCTTTTGCTCCGTGACCTTCCAGACGTTCGGGCCCTTCGGAAACATGGCATCGATTCATCCCGCCCACTCGTACGGGCCTTCGCCCACGGAATACATGGCCGGCGTGTTCCCGCCGTCCCACGGCGAGAGCGGCGTCGACACCCTGAATTTCTTCGCGGTGGATGGGACGCCCCCGCAGGCCACGGTCTCGATCACGAACCTGACCATTCGCCCCATGGCCGGCCCGCCGTTCGGCGATCAGCCAGGCATGCCTCAGTCGTTGGAAACGAATGACGGTCGCATCACGACAGGCGTCTATCAGGACGACGTCACGTGGTGGGGCGCGAACGCGGGCTGCACCGTCCCAGGGGGATCGAGCCTTCGCAGCTGCATCCGACTCATTGAGGTCACGACAACGAGCGGCACGTACGCCGTCGCACAAGATTTTGATTTCAGCAGCGGAAAGGACGAGGACGTCTACTTTCCCGGGATTACGTTGGATCCCGCGGGCGACCTGACGCTGACGTATGCCTTCTCATCCTTGACGACGGATCCGAGCATGGCAGTGACGCTGAAACTGGCCTCTCAGACGAAGGGGGTCCTCGAGCCGCCGACGGTTGTCGTGCCGGGGAAGGACACGGAACAGGGGGGTCGGTATGGAGACTACTGCGATGCCAGTCCGTCGTACAGCGATCCGCGGGAGGTCTGGCTCGCGTGCGAGTACATCGCGAACTTCAACGATTTCATCTGGAACACCCACGTGCAGCAGCTTTTCGTCGTGGGCTAACCCTCGAAAGATAAAGAGGATCTGGCCAGGCTCGCCACGACGGCAGTGGCATCCACCTCCCGCCGGTGAAGACTCCGTGGCCCACCTGTGTTTTTGAATCCCTTGGTGAGTGGAATCGGACGGATGCCCGAATCAAGCCGAGAGGCCCCGAGGAGAGCGCAGTCCTAGTGACGAAAAAGTCGAGCGGGCGGGATTCGAACCTCAACCGGTGCCCTTGGCTGGCCGACCCGGTCGGTTCGTAGTCCGGCCGACGAGGTGGCGGTAGGCCTGAAGGGCGCGTTCACTCGAGCGCCAATCTCCCGATGCCTTGAGAGCCGGGAGCTCCTCCTGGCTCGCGCGCAAACTCAGATACTTGGCCGAGTACGGCGAGTGTTTAGAGAGGGCGTTCAGAGGTTTGAGTTCATCCTCGCGGGTGCCGACCTGATCCAGGAGGTCGAGCAAGGAACGGGCCATGGCCACGACGAGGAAACCCTCTAAGTCGGAGAGGTTGCCGTCGTGTCCCCGCACGAGAGCGCGGAGGTAGCGGTCTCGGTCCGGCGGGAGGATATGGACCGGAGGCCAACCGTGTTTGAGGAAATGCAGGTTGAGGAGCAACCGTCCCACTCGACCGTTGCCGTCGCTGAAGGGATGAACGGACTCGAAGTCGAAATGCATCCAGGCGCCGAGGCTGAACGGATCCTCTCCGTGCATGTCTCGCTCTTTGTACTCCTCTTCCCACGTCGACATCATGTGCAGGATCCTTTCCATTCGAGGAGGCGCACGCTTCATGCCCCCGATCCGGACGTTGACCCGCCGCCACTGACCGGCGTCCGCCTTGATGCCGCGGAACACTTCCTCATGCAGCTCCAACACCGTGGTGAGCCGGATCGGGTCCCTCCTCCGCTCGAGGAGATTTGCAAAGGCCGCTGCATGCTGGATCGTCTCCAGCACATCGGAAAGGTGACGGTTCCCGACGGATTTCTGCTCCAGGAGGATTCTTTCTACGTCGGTGCGACTCAGGGTGTTCCCCTCGATCGCGTTCGTGCCCCATGTGTTGAGTGCCCCGGTGCGCTTCCAAACGCCCTCGGGCAGGGAATCGAGGGCGCTGCGGGTGAGCAACTCCGCTCGCAGGGGACCCAATATGTCTTCCCTCATCCAGTTGAGTCGTATACCATACTAACTATTTAAGAATATATGTGATAATACAATATAAAGACTATAGACCATATATCTCATTGGGAGCACTGTGAATCCGCAGACCGCTCCGAAAGAGGGGTCACGCCTTCTGACGGAACTCCATCTGTTGGAAGACTGCGATCGTGAGGATGACCATCGCGATCGAAAACGCGATGAGGATGCCGACGGCCGTCGCGACGGAAAGGTCCGTGCGGTATCCGGCGAGGGGACTGACCGTGATCGTCCCTTTCAAGATCGTCCGCAGGTAGTGGATGACGCTGAGTTTCGGGACGTCCCCCGGAATCGATCCCACGATCGACTCCCAGACGAAGCCGATGAGCAGGCCGACCGCGAGCGGCTTGCGGACGAGGACCGAGATGAAAAGGAAGAGGCCCCCGTAGGCTGCACTCCCGAGGACCGTTACGAGGAGGAACCCTCCCAACACGTCGAGGTCGGTGGTGAACGAAAGCCCGCCGTACGCCTCGGTCACGCCGTACGCCACGACCAGCGGTGGGACCAGCAGGATGAGGACCGCGGCGAGGTAGCCGAGATACTTGTACGTCGCGATCGCAGGCTTCGAGATCGGGCGGGTCAGGAGGAACGGAAGCGTGTTGTCGTCGATTTCCTCCCGAATGAGGGAGGTCGCGTTCACCAACGTCACGAAGATGAGGACGACCTGGAGGAAGAGCGGCACCATCACGGCTTGGAAGAGCTGCAGGACGTCGAAACTTGCGACGCGAGCCGCCGCCAGTCCCACCGCGAGAATGAGTGGCACCGCGGAGAGCAGGGCCATCGCGATGATCCGTCGCGTCCCCAACAAATACCGCAAGGTCAGGCCGGTGACGACCCAGACCTTGCGAACCGCTTCCGCGAGGCCCGTCCGATCACCCCACCAGATATCGGAAGACCGCGTCGAGGCTATCGTCCGGGCTTTCGAGGCCACGGACCTCCAGCCGGGTATCCGCCACGATCGCGGGGAGCTCGCGGTAGAAGGCATCGGGCTTGCGAGTCCGGACGAGCAGGGCCTCGTCTTCGGGAATCTCGAGCGAGACGATATGGTCCATCCGCGCGAGGGCCTGGGCGAGCTGTCGCGGCTGCGGCGTCTCAAGGCGCACGGCGTGCGGATGTTCGTCGATCAAGGCACGGATCGAGCGGATGTCACCCGATGCGATCGCCTTGCCGTTGTTGATGAGGACGATGTTGTTGGTGACGCGCTCGATCTCGTAGAGCACATGGGTCGACATGAGGACGTGACCGCCGGCCTTCGCGAATTCCGAGATCGTCCGGAGGATCTGGACCCGGGCCAGCGGGTCGGCGCCCGAGAGCGGCTCGTCGAGGATCAGGATCTCCGGTCGGTGGGCGAGCGCCTGGGCGAGTTTCGCTCGTTGGCGCATCCCGCGGCTATAGGTCCGGGTGGGACGCTGCGCCGCGCTCGAGAGACCGACGAGCTTCAGGGCGTCTTCCGCGGCCTTTTCGGCCTGCGAACGCGGCATCCCGTCGAGTCGCAGGAGGGCTTCCACGAACTGCTGCCCGGTGAGCCAGCCGTAGAGCGTGTTGTGCTCGGGGCAGTAGCCGAGGCGCCTCTTCACCGGGACGTTGTTCCACGGATTCTCGCCCAGGAGCCGCAAGGTCCCCTGGTCCGGATGCAGCTGGCCGATGAGGAGCTTGAACAACGTGCTCTTGCCGGCGCCATTCGGACCGACGAGGCCCGTGATGCCGGGGCCGAACGAGGCCGAAAAGCCGTTGAGGCCGAGGACCTCGCCGTACCACTTCGAGATGCCCGCCGCCTCGACGACACCGGTCATCCGGACACCACCTCGACGAACTTCATCCGGAGGTAGGTGGCGAGGGCCGCGATCGCCGTGGCCGCGAGCAGGATCGCGAGGGACCAACGCCAATCGATCGGCGCGCCCGTTGCGCCAAAGGCCGCGCGGGCCACCGCGAGGTAGTTTTCCCACGGCGATGCGTAGAGCACCGCTGGATTGTTGAAAGGCGGGCCTGCGAGGATCTCCGCCGGGATGGTCAGACCGAAGGTCAGGGCGAAGACCCCCGCGGCCGCGTAGCTCTTGCGACGGGTGAGGCTCGAGAGGGCCAACGTCGCGGCGGTGTAGAACGCGGTGAAGAGGGAGCCGATCAAGAACGAGAGGCCAATGGCCTCGAGTGCGATCGTCCAGGAGAACGAGCCGAGGAGGGCCGCGACGAGGGGCGTGAGGACGAGCGGGAAGACCGCGATCATCGAGATCATCGGGGCGAGGATCGCCGCTTTCGCGGCGAGGTAGTCCCCTTCCGTGATCGGTCGGCTCAGGTAGAGCGTCAAGGCCATCGACTGGAGATCGTCCGCGATCAGCGCGGACCCGACGACGGAGGCCATCAGCGTCACGAAGAAGAGGATCGCACCGTTCGACGCGGGCGTGAAGAAGAAGCTCAGGTCGAGCGGCTGGCCCTGGAGGAACACGCCCGCGAAGAGGACGACGACGATGGAAGTGATGATCGTGACGCCGACGCCGATCCCGATGACGACGAGGACCGCGGGGCGCTTGAATTCCCGACGGAGCCCGGTCGTGATGATCGCGCGGACGCGATGCCGCCGCCCGAGGAGGGGCATCTCGCGGCGCGTGTAGGTCGGGAGCGAGATCGACATCTACGCACCTTTCCCTTCGTTCCGGGCGACGAGTTCGAGGAAGAATTCCTCGAGACTCCGGATCTCCCGGCCCATGTACCGGACCTCGGCCCCGAGGGCCCTCGCGGCCTGGAAGACCTCGGCCTCGACCCCAGGTCGCCGTCCCACGTGGACGCCGGTCGGGCCCGCTTCCGCCTCAAAGCCCGTCTCCCGGAGCCGTTGGGCAAAGGCCTCGTGGTCGCCGCGGATGTCGATCCGGAGTCGGTCCGCGGCACCGGTCAGGAGATCGTGTAAGTCCCCCGCGGCGATTTGATGCCCGCCATCCAAGATCACGACGTATTTGCAGATTGTCTCGACGTCGGGCAGGAGGTGGCTCGACAAGATGACGTTACGGCCCGGCGAGCTCGCGATCGCGCGCACCAGGTCGAGCATTTCCGTCCGGCCTCGCGGGTCCAGGCCGGTGGTGGGCTCATCGAAGATGTACAACTGCGGGTCGTGAACCATCGATTGGGCGAGCTTCACCTTCTGCTTCATGCCTGTCGAGTATTCGGCGACTTTGCGGTAGCGTTCTTCTTCGACCCCGACGAACTGCAGCACGTCGTGCGCGCGACCGATCGCGCTGTCGGCGTCGAGCCCGCTCACGCGGCCCATGAAGGCGACGAGCCCGACGCCCGTCATGTCCGGGATCAGACAATCATGCTCGGGCATGTAGCCGATGCGCTCGCGCAACGGCACGCCGTCGAGGATGTCGCGGCCGAGGACCTTCGCAGTCCCCGCGGTGGGCTGGAGGAGGCTCAGGAGCAGCCGGAGGAACGTCGTCTTGCCGGCGCCGTTTGGGCCGACGAGTCCGATCGCTCCCTCCGGGATCGCGACGGTGAGGTCGTCGACGGCGCGGACCTCGCCGAAGACCTTCGTGAGGTTCTTGGTCTCAACGAGCACGATCGTTCCCTCCCCCGGACCCCGGAGCATCGGCCGGGGCCGGCGGCGATGCCCGTCGTCGGATTCGAGACTTTCGGCGTCGCCAGAAGACGATCGCGAGGAGAGTCCCCGCCACGACCGCGATGACAAGTAGAGGGAGGCCCCAGGTACCGAGCCAAGAGGGCGGCGCCGATCCGAACGAGTAAGACTTCAGTCGCGTCTCCCCGACGCGGCTGCCGTTCTCGTAGGCCTCGCGTTTCGTGTAATACCCGACGTCGTTCGAGAAGAAGGCCGTCTCGTTGCCCGCCGAGATCCCGAGGGGAAGCCCTGAGAATCCCGCGGCCGTCTGATTCAGCCGGTAGGAGGAGAATGTGCCCGCTTCCACCGTCACGTTTTCCCGAGAGAGCACGTCGCGCTGCCACGTCGACGACAGGTCGGTCGCGTTCCTCTGGCTCCTCGTCTGCCCGAAGAAGGTGAAGGTCGAGTTCAGGTCGACGTGGGTGACCAGATTCGCCGAGGCATGCTGTCCCACGTCGAGATCGAAGGTCGGCACCGCTGAAATCGACGTCGTCGCGTTCGCGCGGAAATTGACGACGAGGTCCGTCGGGAGGATGTACGTCACATGGGCAACGTAGGACGTCGTCCCGGTCGATGCGATCGGGAGGTAGGCTTGATTTTCCCAGAACTCGGTCATATCCGTCGTGAAGGTCCCGGTGATGTCCGCGGGCCCGAAACCGGGCGTCCGGAACGTCCCGTTGAGGAATCCCGTCGCGCGCGTGAGGACCTGGACCGTGTGCACCGACGTGTTCCCTCGCGGCACTTCCGCGGGACCGATCACGCGAACCTCGACCTGACCGACGAGCCCGAATTGGCCGCTGCCTTGGCTGGAGTTCAGGCCCGGGAACGAGGAAATCGACGCGGTCGTGATGTAGATCCAGTGATCGCCCGTCGAATAGGTCGGCTTCTGAAGGGCCGCGGTGGTCGGGCCTGCGATGCCGAGGGACACTGTCACCGCGAGCACCCAAACGATGGGCCATATGAAGGTCCTAGCTCGCCCCACAGAGTGCCTCGCGCCCCGGACACATGCCCCGCCTAAAGCGTTTCGCCATGCGGTGAGGCCCGTCGGGTGCAGATTGGACTCCGCACCTCATCCGGCTGCGTTCAATCCGTCTTGTCTCGAACATGCGGCGTTGCCGGCCGCCTTCGACACTCTTCGTCCTAAAGCTTCAACAGATCATGAATGAACGAATTGACAGGCGTGGACAACCCGTGTCTCGCTCCAAGCCTCACCACCGCGACGGTCAAGGCATCAACATCGAGTCGCTTCCGCGTTCCACGACGCCTCCAGCTCCCATCACGGCGATTCGTATATTCTGAGGACGACATCGTGCAGTGCACCGAAGGCATTAACGGCTCCCTGTGGCCTCGGGCCCAGGGGAGCGAATGAGAGAATACGACGTCATTGCGGTGGGCACCGGATCGGTCATGGCGGTCGTTGAGGCCATGATCGAAGCGAATCCTCGGATCAAGGTCGCGGTCATCGACAGGGACGAGCCGGGCGGGATCTGCCTGACCCGCGGGTGCATCCCTTCCAAGATCTTGCTCTACCCCGCGGAACTCGTCCGGACGATCCGGAGGGCCCGCGGCTTCGGACTCGATGTCGAACTGCGGTCCGTCGACTTCGTCAAGGTGATGGAGCGCATGCATGCCCTGATTCACAAGGACATCGACCAGATCCGCAAGGGGCTGTCGAGTTCCAAGAACCTCGACTACTTCCATGCGCCCGCGGAATTCATGGCGCCTTACACGATGCGCGTCGACGGCACCGAGATCAGGGGATCCAAGATCCTCCTCGGCGCCGGCTCGGAACCGATTGTCCCTGAGATTCCAGGCCTCGTGGAGGCCGGCTACCTCACGAGCGACACGGTCCTGGGAATTCGAAAGCTTCCCCCGCGCGTCGCGGTGATCGGAGGCGGGTATATCGCCGCGGAGTACGGATTCTTCCTGGCCGCGATGGGGGCGGCCGTCACGATCCTCGGGAGGAATCCCCAGTTCCTCCCGGAGGAGGAGCCCGAAATCTCCCGAGTCGCCCGAACGCACCTGAGCGAGGTCATGCGGATCGAGACGAACTACGAGGTCGGCGAGGTGACCCGAACGGGCGAAGGGAAGCGCCTTCGAGCGCGGGATCGGGCGACGAAGAAAGAAACCGTAGTCATGGCCGATGAAATTCTCGTGGCCGCAGGCCGCGGCCCGGTCCGGATCCTCCATCCTGAACGCGCAGGGATCAAGACCGATGTGAACGGCTGGATCGTGACGGACGAGTACCTCGCGACGTCCCAACCGAACGTATGGGCGTTAGGTGATGCGACCGGAAAATTCCCCTTCAAGCACAAGGCGAACTACGACGCGCAGATCCTGTACTACAACATCCTCGGGGGAGAGAAACGGAAGGTGGACTACCATGCGGTCCCGCATGCCGTGTTCACCGATCCCGAGGTCGCGAGCGTCGGCCTGAAGGAAGCGGAGGCCGTCCAGCAGTTCGGGGCCGCGAATGTCCTGATTGGCTTCTACCAGTACCAAGACACCGCGAAGGGCGAGGCGATGGACCTGAAGGACTATTTCGTCAAGGTCGTGGTCGACCGTCGGGGACACGCGATCCTCGGCGCCCACATCGTCGGACCGGAGGCATCCGTCCTCATTCAAGAGCTGATCAACCTCATGTACACGAAGGACCGGAGCGTCGATCCCGTGCGCGAGGGCATGCACATCCATCCGGCGCTGAGCGAGGTCGTGGAACGCGCTTGTTTGAGCCTGATGCCGCCGGAGCACTACCACCACACGATGGAGCACGCGCTCGACATTCGTTCACACTAGCCTACGTTGCAGGCGGTCGCTTTGACCCGCGGGCCTTTCCAAGTACGCGGTTATCGCTAGTTGATTCGAGAACGTGACGAGACTGCAGGCTAGGTTTGGCGCTAGTCGTGCTCCGGATGCCCCTTCATCCACCGCTTCTCCTCCTCGTTAGGAGTGAGCGGAAATCCGACCGACCAGAGGAATACCCTCGCGGTCGCAGGGCCCATGTGCTTGAACTTGTATTGGAGATCCTCCAGCAGCTTCCCTTCGCGCTTCCCGAAACCGGCGATGTACCCCTTCAGAGAACCGTGCTCCTTCGCCAAGTCCAAAATCGTCCTGGCGTTCTCGACCGTCGCACGGATTTTCTTTTCGTTCCGGACGATTCCCGAATCCTGCATCAACGCCCGGATGTCGCGCTCCGATAGCCGCGCGACCTTCTCCGGTGAGAAATCACGAAACGCCTTTCGAAAGTGGGGCCACTTTTTCTCAATCATTCGCCAATTCAAGCCCGCGCTGAAGATCGCCCTGGACATCAGGTCGAGATACCCGTGGTCATCCTTCGGAGGAGCCGCTTTCCATCCCGGCATGGAGACACCGACCTTGTTCGCTATATTTATCCCTACGTTCGCGCGGTGCTCGCCCTCGTTGCCGGGGGCCGCCAGGACACCACCGTCCGCCGCCAGGTCCGAAAGGGGACCGGGTGGGATTTGACCCCGAACACGAACCTCAGCTGGCCGACGCGCAATCAGCGAGGGCCTCGGAACTCCTGAGCGTCGAGTCCCAAGATCCCCAGCTTTTTCAGGTGGGAAGGGTGGGCGGCAGGCGAGGTCCAACCCGAGGGTGGAGGAGCGACCGAGCGAACGGCACTCGCCATCGCTTCGATGAATTCGACATCTGTGTTCGGGGAGTCCGTGCGCTCGAGGTGCATGCCCCGGTCTTTGGCGAACTCCTTCGCCTCGAGGTCCACGTCGTAGAGGATCTCTAAGTGGTCGGAGATGAATCCGAACGGAACGACGAGGACGGCCTCCTCTCGCGTATTGGCAAGTTCCTCGAGGACCTCCTCAAGGCCGGGGCCCAGCCACGCTTCTCCGGTTCGGCCGGCGCTCTGCCAGGCCATCCGTGTCCGGAGGGGCCCGAGGCGATGGAGGACCGAATCCATAGTTTCGGCCAGTTCCCGTTCATAGGGGTCCCCTTCCTCCATGAGCTTCTTCGGGAGGCTGTGGGCGGTGAAGACCACGACCGGGTCGCGATATCCTTGGGCCGCGAGCCGCTCGAGACCGGCTCGGATTTTCGAAGCAAACATCCCCGCGAGCGCGGGTTCGGTGTTCCAGCTTTCGACGTACGCGACGTCAGGTGGCTCGGCGAGGGTCCGAAGGACGTCCTTGACCGCGGCGAAGTACGCCCCTACGCTCCGACGGGAGTAGTAGGGCGTCAAGGGCAAGATGACGAGCCGGCCGAGGCCTTCCTCGACGAGCTCGGGAAGGACGTCACGGATGTAGGGTCGCCAATTCCGCATCCCCACCCGACAGCGGTAGGGGCCATCGCCGCCGTTGAGGCGGCGTTCAAGGGTGGTCGCCTGAGCTTGTGAAATCTCGAGGAGGGGGGATTTTCCTCCGATCTGACGGTACCGCTCCCGGAATTCGTCGATGAGTTCCTGGCTCGTCGGCCGTCCCCCCCGGATATCGAGCAGGAACGGACCGACCTCGTCGAGCGACGCCGGACCTCCCACCGCCGTCAACAGGACGCCAATCCGCTTGTGATCGTCGACCATCCTTGGTGTCCTCCTCAGATTCGACTCGATTCGTGGACGAAGTTCACGAGGCCTCGGAGGTCCTCCTGTTGGGTCTGCGGCAGGACGCCGTGTCCCAAGTTGAACACATGGCCAGGGCGCCGCGCGGCGCGGCGCAGAATGTCCGTCGCCGCGGGCCTCCAGATCTCGGGACCGCGGACGAGGGCCGTAGGATCCAGATTCCCCTGGATCCCGTGTTCCGCTCCGATCCGCTGCCACGCGGCGTCGATCGGAATGCGCCAGTCGACCCCGATCAGGTCTCCTCCCGCCGCGGTGAAAGACTCCAGGAAATCGGCCGTGCCGGTCCCAAAGTGAATGAGTGGGACGCCGGTCTCTCGGATCTCATCGAAGAGTTTCCGGCTGTATGGGAGTACGTTCGCCTGGTAGCCCTCCTTCCCAACGGCCCCCGCCCAGCTGTCGAAGACTTGAATCGCCTGAACGCCGGCCTTGACCTGCTCCCTTAGAAACGCGCCGACCCCATCGACGAGTCGACCCATCAGCTGACGCCACGCGTCCGGGTGAGACGCCATGAACGTCTTCGTCGCGGAGAAGTCCTTCGAGGCCCCCCCTTCGATCAGGTAACTCGCCATCGTGAAGGGCGCCCCCGCGAATCCAATGAGCGGGACCCCGGCCTTGGCCCGCAAACGGCGAATCGTCTCGAAGACGAAGGGCAAGCCTTTCGTCGGTTCGAGGGGGCGGAGTCGGTCGACGTCCTCCGGCGTCCGGAGCGGGGGCTCGACGACGGGCCCCTCCCCGCCGTCGATTCGCACTCGCATCCCCATCGCCTCCAGGGGTAATAGGAGGTCCGCGAAGAGAATCGCGGCGTCCACCCCCAGCTCCCGTAGAGGCTGAAGGGTGACCTCCGTGGCCAAATCCGGTGATTTCGCAATTTCGAGGATTCCGTGCTTTTCCCGGATCGCGCGATACGCGGGGGAGGACCGACCTGCTTGACGCATGAACCAGACGGGCGTTCGGTCTACCGGCTCTCGCCAACACGCACGGAGGAAGCGGTCCTTCACGAGTTCCGGACCTCCGCGAACGCGGCCGAGGCGGCCTCGATCGTGCGCTCGATTTCGTTTCCTTCGTGCGTCGAAGAGAGGAACAACGTCTCGAACGGAGCGGGCGGGAGGTAAACCCCCCGCGTCAGGAGCGACCAGAAGAAGGTGCGGTAGTCGCGAACATCGCTCGCCCGTGCGTCCCCAAAGTTCCGCACCGGATCCGGCCGGAAGAAAAGTCCCAGCATCGATCCAACCCGGGGCACCTGGAAGTCCACCGCGGCCTCGGACGCGGCGTCTCGCAAACCCGCCGCAACTCGAGCGCTCCCTTCCTCCAGCCGCCGGAACAGGTCCGGTCGGAGCCCCCGCATGGTCGCGAGACCCGCGGCCATCGCAAGGGGATTGCCCGAGAGGGTCCCGGCCTGGTACACCGGTCCGAGGGGAGCGACCCGTTCCATGATCTCCCGCCGTCCGCCGTAGGCGCCGACCGGCAAACCGTGGCCGAGGATCTTGCCGAGGCAGGTCAAGTCCGGCGTCACCCCGTACTTCTCCTGGGCCCCGCCCGGCGCGACCCGGAATCCCGTGACGACTTCGTCGAACACGAGTAAGCTATCGAAGTCCCGGGTGATTCGTCGGAGGTCGCTGAGGAAGCCGCGTTCCGGAGGGACGAGTCCCATGTTCGCGGCGACGGGCTCGACGAGGACTGCTGCAATTTCGTTCGGGTGGGTTCGGAAGATATCCTCGACTGAGTCGACGTCGTTGTACTCGGCCACCAGCGTGTCCCGCACCGCGCTTTGGGGGACGCCCGCGGAGGCCGACAACTCCGCAGCCGCGACGCCGGACCCCGCTTTGACGAGGAGCGCGTCCGCATGTCCATGATAGGCTCCCCCGAACACGACGATCTTGTCCCGGCCGGTGAAACCGCGGGCCACCCGCACGGCGGACATCGTTGCCTCTGTCCCCGAGCTCACGAAACGGAGCAGGTCGATGCTTCGGAAGCGTTTCTTCACTTCCTCGGCCAATCGGACTTCCGCTTCCGTGGCGGCCCCGAAGCTCGTGCCCCGTCCCGCCGCGTCTCGAACCGCACGGACAATCGCTGGATCCGCGTGGCCGAATAGCAGGGCTCCCCAAGACATGCAATAGTCCACATACTTCCGCCGATCCGCGTCCCAGATGTAGGCCCCTTTCCCTCGGACGAGAAATCGCGGTGCGCCTCCGACGGACCGGAAAGCGCGCACGGGGCTGTCGACGCCGCCGACCAAGCTCCGTTGGGCGCGTTCGAAGAGTCCTTCTGACCTCGGAGCCGGTGGCCCGCCGGCACGATCCGAACTCATCTCAGATCCCCAAGGCGTCGAGCATCTGTTCCGGCGTCGAGAGGATGCAGGTGAAGATCGGTGTCTCCCGCTCGGTGTATCTGCTCGCCTCGCTCGAACGGAGTTCCATGACGAGGTCGAGGAACTCGAGAGGATCGTCGGCCTCGAACGAGAGGACAAATTCCTGATCGTCGAGGCCGAACGAATACGCGGTGTGGATCTTGACGGTCGGATATCGGTGTCCGATGCGGAAATGGTCCCGCATGATCCTCTGCCGCTCCTCGAATGGGACCGAGTACCACTCGCGCTTCTTGACGAACGGATAGACGAACAAGTATCGACTCCCGAGCGGTTCGGGCTTCGTCACGAGCCCCTCCTGCCCCGGATGGGCGTGGCCACCCAAGTACTGGGAACGCTTGCTCGCGGCGAGATAGGCATACGCGGTGTCCACCTGGTGCCCTAACTCGGTCGACGCAATGCGACGGGCCATCTCGCGGAAGGTTTCGAGCTTCGGGTCGATAGCCCAGATCATGAAATCCGTATCGGCTCGGATCCCCTGGAGGGCATAGCACCGAAGGCTGACTTCATCCTCGAGGTCGTGGACGAGCGCCGAGAACTCGGCCTTTTGTTGTTTCTTCGTATCGGCGGCGAGGAGCCGCCATTCGGGACGGACCTTGTAGAACGTATACTTCAGGAACTCCCGTGGCTCGTTGTCGTCCTCCGATTCGCGGGCGCTCCCGTCCCCAAGAAGCTCCGTCATGCCGATCCCTCTTCCCGCCAGCGCGCAAAGTCCTTCGCGTGATACGTCAAGATGAAGTCCGCCCCGGCGCGGCGGATTGCCGTCAGAGTCTCCTCGACGACGGCCCGTTCATCGATCCATCCCCGGTCCGCGGCCGCTTTGATCATGGCATACTCGCCGCTGACCGCATACGCCGCGAGCGGCGCATCGAAGCGTTCCCGGGCCGCTCGGATCACGTCCAAGTAGGGAAGCGCCGGTTTCACCATCACGATGTCCGCTCCCTCTTCCAGGTCGAGGGCGATCTCGCGAAGCGATTCGCGGAGATTGGCAGGATCCTTCTGATAGCCGCGGCGGTCCCCGAACCGAGGAGCGGAATCCGCCGCGTCCCGGAAAGGACCGTAAAACGCGGAGGCGTGCTTCGCCGCATACGCGAGGATCGCCGTGTCCTCGAACCCCTCCCGGTCGAGCGCCGCCCGGACTCCCGCCACCTGCCCATCCATCATCGCACTCGGAGCGACGATGTCCACACCGGCACGCGCATGGCTCACGGCGGTCTTCGCGAGGAGCTCGACGGTTGCGTCGTTGTCAACGCCCCCGCCTCGAATCACCCCGCAATGCCCGTGATCGGTGTAGCCGCACAGGCAGACGTCCGACATGAGGACGATGTCGGGATTGACCTCCTTGATGTTGCGGATCGCGGTCTGGACGACTCCGTCCTCGTCGTACGCTCCCTGTCCAAGCGGGTCCTTCTCTGCAGGGACACCGAACAAGAGGACGGCGGAAACGTCCAGCCCGAGGAGTTCCTTGGTCTCGGCCGGAACTTCGTCCACCGTCAGGCGACGAATTCCAGGCATGGACGGAATGCGGGCTCCCGCTCTCCGATTTTCGCGGATGAAGAGCGGTTGTACGAGCCGGGCTGGCTCGACGGACGTCTCGCGAACAAGAGCCCGGAGGGCCGGGCTCCTCCGAAGGCGTCGAGGTCGATGTCGGGGACGCGGGAGCTCAACCATGGGCTTGGACCTCGAGGAGGCACTCAACGAGGCCGGGCACGGTGTGCTCCCGGGCGATGGCACGCACGCGGAACCCCAAGGAGCGTGCGGCCTCGGCGGCGATCGGGCCGATGCACACCGCGCCCGCTTCGTCGATCAATCGCTTGCGCAGGTCATCCGGCAGCAGGGTTGCCAAGTTGTTCGCGGCGGAGGCGCTCGTCAGCAGGACGAAGTCGAACTTCCGCTCGCGCCGGACGGAGGCGAGGTCGGGTTCCGCCGGCACGGCATCGTAGGCGTCCGCTTCGAGGACCTTCGCCCCCCGGGCCCGGAGTTCTTCCGCAAGGCCCTTTCGCGCGAGGCGCGAACGGGGCAGGAAAATCGTCTGGCCGCGGACGTCGCCGAGCGCGTTCGGAATCGCATCCGTGAGGAACTCCTCCGGGAGGATTGATGCGGGAAAGCCGGCCGCTTCCGCGGCGGCCCCTGTCGCGGGCCCAACCACCGCGACGGTGCCCGCGAACCGGGAAAGGTCCAGGCCCAGAGACTGCGCTCTCTCGACAACCGCTTCGACGCCCTGGGCGCTCGTAAAGACGACGCAGTCCAGACGGTGCCACATCCTAAGCCCCTGGTCCAGCTTTCTTAAATCCGGAGGCGGCGTCACACGAACGGTGGGGAAGGGGATTGCGCGACCTCCGTGTTCTCGCACCGCGTGAGCGAGTCTTTCGACGAGATCTTCCGAGGCAGCCACGAGAACCGTAGCGCCATCGAGAGGATGTCTCACGGCGATGCCTCCTCCGTTACCAGCTCATCGCCGCCGCCTTGAACCAGTTTCATCCAGACCGATTCGACGACTCGGTCCCATTGGGAGGCGACCGCCTGTTCCTCGGCCCGAACGACGCGCCGACCCTCTCGGTCGGCGACCACCGCCCGGAGCGAGATCCCGCCCTCCGCCGTCGCGAGGGCCCCGAACGGCACATTGCATCCGACCCCGAAGCGAGCGCTCAGGGCGCGCTCGGCCTCCGTCGTTCGCCGGGTGCTCGGGTGGTCAATCGAGGAGAGGAGCTCCAGGACGGGACGATCTCCGGTCCGCGCCTGAACCGCGAGCGCCCCCTGACCGGGAGCCGGGGTCATGATTTCCGGCGGCAGAGGAGTCACCCGCCGATCCTCAACGCGAAGACGACCGAGTCCGGCGGCCGCGACGACGACCGCATCGAAGTCCCTCGTATCGAGCCGGCCGAGGCGGGTCCCAACGTTCCCGTGGAGTTCCCGGACCTCGAGGTCGGGCCAGCGGGACAACAGTTGCGCGCGTCGGCGGAGGCTGCTCGTCCCGACCCGGACGCCCGGGCCTAAGTCCTCGAGCGTCAAGTGCTCCCGAGCGACAAACGCGTCTCTCGGATCTCCCCGCGGTGGGATCGCCGCGATGACAACTCCTTCAACCGTTTCCGTTGGTAGATCCTTCAGGCTGTGGACCGCGAAATCGATTCGGTCGTCCAACAGAGCCTCCTCAAGCCGCTTCGTGAAAGCCCGCTTGCGGTCGAGAGCCGTGCCGAGGTCCTCTCGATAGGACTCGTCGCCCTGCGTGCGGATCACGACCGTCTCGGTTCGTACGTCCGGCTGTACGGCGAGGAGTCGGTCCACGACCTCCTGCGTCTGGGCCAGTGCGAGGGGGCTCCCGCGGGTACCGACCCGGAAGGGCGGGTTCATCCGGAGCCTCCCTGGAGGCCCGAGACCATCTCCCGGATCAGTTCCTTGCGCCGGCCCTCCGGGAGGGCGTAGAGGTGTCGAGTGGGGGCGTGCAACAGGCGATTCACGAGCCGGGTCGCAAGCCGATCCACGACGGTCTGCCCCTCCTTGGAGAGCTCGGGCAAACGGCCCAAGGCCTCCGCAACCTCCTGTCGTCGGAGGGCCTCCGCGGTCTTTCGAAAGGAAGCGACGTCTGCGGACGCGGTCGGTCGCAACGACTCGACCATTCGTTCCGCTTCCTCTCGAATCCGGGCTTCGACCCGGGCTTGCGCCGTTGGCGAAGAGGAAAATCGGCCCCATGGCGCCAGCCTGTCCAGGTCGAGGAGGTGAACGCCCGCGAGGCTTCGGCACGTCGGATCCACGTTTCGCGGGAATCCCAGATCGATCAACCAGATCGGTCGACCGTCCCTACGATGCATGGCGGCACGGAGGCCGCGAGCCGTGACGAGGGGAGCTTGAGATGCCGTTGCGGCGACCACGACGTCGGCTTCGGCGAGGACCTGGGATAGCTTCCTCAACGGAACCGCCTCGCCATTCAGGATTTTCGCCAACTGTCGGGCGCGCGCGACATCTCGATTCAGAATTTCGACCCGGGCACGTCCTCGGAGTGCCTGCGCGGCAATGCGGGCCATCTTCCCGGTCCCGATCAAGGCGACGGTTGGATTCTCCACCGGCACCGCGGCCTGCAGGAATCGAATGGCCGCGTGACTCGCCGACGCGTCTTCGGGACGGACTCCGGCCAGCCTGCGGATCCGAGGCGCGATCTTGGCCGCTCGCAAGAAGAGGTCCTCAAGAGGACGCTCGTCCGCGGATGGGGACGGGAGTTGCTTGGGAGCGTTTCGGACCTGCTCGGTCACCTGCTGCTCGCCTTCCGCGACCGAGTCCAGTCCGCTCGCAACCCGGATGAGGTGCGCCGCCGCATCCTCGGCGTCCAAGACATACAGGGATTGATCGTTACTGGAAACGCCGAGGGATTTTCGCATGCGGTGCGACACAAGGTTCGGTGATTTGGTGAGGACGTAGACTTCGACGCGATTGCACGTGGCGAGAAGGACGACGTCGGACCAAGGTGCGTGGTGGTCGGAACTCGTCGGAACCACGATGTGTCGTGACTTACGCTGGAGCCGATCGCGGTCCTCCAGGCTGCACGTCCGATAGCTCGCCCCAATCAGGAGGAGGTGAGCTTCGCGCTGCGAGGCGGAGTTGTGGGTGGGTTGTGAAGAAGCGAATGGTTTGCGAGCCATCGGGCGTCCGCATCTGCGACTTCGCAAGCCTAGAAGAATCTACGCTGAAGTCATTCACATTACGATGATAAAAGAAAGTCGTGTCAAATCGGGTCGGTGAAACAGGCGATGTTCCCCTTTGAACTGCAATGTGGCCTCGTGATGAAGGGGACCGGGTGGGATCCGAACCTCAACCTCGGAGTTCGCCGGGCAGCTGGGTCGTCAAAAACCGAATCGTTCTCTCCCAGGCGATCTTGGCCGCGCCAGCATTGTACGCGTCCGGTCGGTCGTTTTCGAAAAACCAGTGTGTCGTCCCGGAGTACGTGTGGAACGTGACGTCCTTCCCAAGGGTGCGGAGGAGCTTCTCGAGACCCTGCACCGAAGCGGCGGATTCAAACTCGTCGGTCTCGGCAAAGTGACCGAGGAAGGCCGCCTGTGCCTTCGACAGCTTTGTCTGATCGTAGTCGCCCTCTCGAGTCCCGTAGAAGAGGACGATTGCACCCAAATCCCCAGGGAGCTCCTGGGCCAACCAAAGAGACCAGAACGCTCCGAGGGACAGCCCAACGACACCGAGCCTCTTTCCCCGCACCGCCGGATGGCTCTGGAGGCCTCTCACGCTCCCGACAACGTCCCGGCGGGCTCTTTCGTCGTCGAGTTTCGCGAGCAGCTTCTTCGCCTCCTCCCTCGTTGACGCGGTCGCCCCGCGATACAGGTCGGGAGCAAAAGCGACGAACCCGGCGCTTGCGAGCCGGTCGGAGAGGCCCTTGAAGAAATCCGTCAAACCCCACCATGCGTGGAGGACCAGGACGCCCGGTCCGCTGCCTTTCTTCGGGACGGACAAGAATCCTGGGACCTTGCCTTCGGGGCTCTTGAGTTCAATCATTCCCATGTTCTCACATCGATTGGGAGGAAGGTGCGCCCGAATCGGCCGGTGCGCTTAAGCGTTTGCTGAAACGGCCGGTCGACCCCCTCGAGAAAGACTGTTCGGGATGTCCTTTCTCAAGCCTCGGAGACCAGGGACCTCTGGGCCGTTTGTCGAGTCATGCAGCGTTAGGAGCCGGGGGGCCGATCTCGGCCGGGAAATCCTCGGGAGAGCACGGGTTGCTTAAGGCCCCGATCCCGTTCAGGCGCCCAGCGCCTACGATGGCCATCGCTTCAATCACCCGCGAGAATGTGCTTGCGTTCCGGCAACGTGCGACGTTTCTGCACCGGCGCCTACCGCCGGGCCGGCTCGTCGAGGCCGCGTTCGCAGGACTCCAAGACAGCGCTCCGCGATCGGCCGTGTTGGCGCTCCACGCGCGCGTGAAAGACGTATCCCCATCCGCATGGAAGGATCCCCGGTTCGCCCAACTATGGGGCCCTCGCGGTGCCGTGTATGTCGTACCCCGACACGATGTGGCCGTGTTTACGCTAGGTCGGTTCCCTCGCGATCCCGTCCTGGGAGCGTCCGTGCGAGCCGCCGCCGAAAAGGCGAAACGCGCCTTCCGAATCCGAAAGATTCGGCCGGATCGGGCGCTTTCCGATCGAGCCCTCGGAGTGAATTTCCGCGAATTGAGAATCGCCTCGATCACGGGCTCGTTGAGGATCGAGTGGGATGGAGCCACGACATCCTGGTGGCTGGTCGACCCTCCGACCGAGGCGCCGGAACCCGCTCGCCTCGAGCTCGCACGTCGGTTCCTGCGGTCGGTCGGGCCTTCGACGCCGGAGGAATTTGCCTGGTGGTCGGGCGGGTGGGCCGGATCCTTTGGTGCAACCACACGCGGGGAGCTCTCGGACGCGCAGCAGACCTTTCGGTCTCTCGAAACGGAACTGACCGAGGTTGAACTCGGCGGTCGGAATCGGTGGGCTCTTCGTGCCGACCGATCTACTTTGGAACGCGCGGGGCCCGTCGAAACGGTACGCTTGCTGCCGGCCGGAGACCCGTATCTTGCGTCCCCAGACCGGGCACTACTCGTGCCGGAGCCACGAGCTCGATCCGAGTTATGGCCCAAGTCCGTGTGGCCGGGTGCGCTCCTGGTGAACGGTGAGCTTGTTGGGACGTGGCGTCGTCAGGTGGGCCGAGTCACGGTGCGGATGTGGCGACCGTTGGAAACCGACGTCAAAGAAGCCGTCGAAGAGGAGGTCTCCGGCATGCCCATCCAATCGGCGCGGAAGGAGGTCCGTTGGTCGAACAGCGATGTCCCTCTCTGAGCTGCCCGACGGCCACCTCATGAGGGAGATCGGGACGAATTTGGACCGCCGGCTCCAGAATCGAAGTCCGATCTCAAACCGACTCCATCCCGCCTATCTGTCGTAGATCGATCCCCTGTGTCCTACTTTGAGGACGAGAATTCGCAGGAGACGCTGCTGAATGTCGAGGATTACGCGATAGTCCCCGACTCGAACCCGGTAATAAGGAGAGCTCACGAGCCTTTGGACCAGTCGATGGGGATTGTCCGCGAGTTCCCCGACCTTATTGAAGATCCGGCGGGCGACCGTTCGATCGAGCTTCCTCAGTTGACGAATGGCCGGCTCGGACCAGATGATCTCGAAGGCCATCAGAAACCCAGTTCATCCTTGAGTTGCTGGTGGGTCCGGTATTTGCCCGCCTTGATATCGCGGACGGCCTGCTCAATTTCCCTCTTGGTTTGCTCGTTCAGCTCTTGGAGATCCTCGAGGAGCCTCTCGAGGACGTCCTCGTAGGTCTCGCGGGGGTGCAGCTTCATCCCTTCGAGGGTTTTCTTCATTTCGTGGCTGAGCTGGATCGTAGTTGCGGCCACGAAGCGGACACGCGCACGCACGTACTTATGGGTTTCTATAGCATGCAATAGGCAGGTATGGACCGAGGGAAAGTGGACCGGGTGGGATTTGAACCCACGGCCTCTACCATGCCAAGATAGCGATCTTCCAGCTGATCTACCGGCCCGCGAGCCCGATGTATCCTCGTGTGGAATATGAACTCTTGCGGGAGCACGGGCCGCCCCCGTGAACTATATGACACGCCATTGCGCTTGGTTTCCGCGTGGGCACACATCGAATGTTCT
>VBLT01000131.1 GCA_005878615.1 Methanobacteriota archaeon | reverse complement strand
GGCCCCGGGGACATCGATCGGTTCAATCCCGACCGTGCGGAACATCCCGCGGATCAAGGCGACCCCGGCGATGCCCGCGGCCTTCAGATGGAGCCGCTCGGTGATCGGGACGAGGTCCGGATAGATGCCGGCTCCCCGCAGGACGATCATGTTCGCCGGGGGCTCTCCCTTCGCGACCCTCGAGCGGTTTACCGGATGCGACTTGAGGATCTTGTAGGCCTGCTTCGTGAACGCGTTCACCGCCTTCGCGGTCGTTTTCGCGGCGGCCTCGAGCGCCTTCGATTCGAGGACCTCGCCCCCGATTTCGTGCGGGTCCGTATCCGTGACCTTCGGCGAGAGGCCGCGGCCCCGCAGGACCAGGGCCACCCGATGCTCCGTGCCGGCGCGGACCGTGGCCTTGACGCGACCGAGGTGGAGGCCGTCCAACGCTTTCGCAAGTTCGTCCGTACCCTCGCGGATCCGGCCCGCACGCCGGTCCGTGAGGCGCATGTCCTCGTCCACGGAGGCGAAGTTCCCTCGGAAGGCGATGTCCCCTTTCTGCAAGTCGATGCCGACGCCGGCGGCCTCGAAAGGGCCGCGTCCGGTGTACACCTCGTGGGGGTCGTAGCCGAAGAGGGCGAGGTGGCTCGTGTCGCTGCCGGCGACGATCCCCGGGGCGATCGGGTCGACGAGCCCATTCACCCCATTCGCCGCGAACCAGTCGAGGTTCGGTCGCGGCGTCGATTCGAGCGGGGTCTTGTGCCCCAGCTCGGTGAGCGGCCGATCCCCCAAGCCATCGAAGATGACGAGGAGGATCCTCCGTTCATCCATGTGGACGCGCGGTAGGGACCCTCCCTAGATATGGTTTTGGAGTCCGGTCAAGGAGGCTGTAGGAACCGACGCTGAATCATCGTCGAGCCGTTCACACCGGGCCGATGATCCGGCCGTCCGCCATCTGGAGGGTCGCGTCAGCAATCTGCGCCGCATGCGGATCGTGGCTGACGAGGAGCACGGTCTTGCCCCGCTCTCGGCTGGCGGTCCTGAGGAGGTCCAACAGGGCGATCGCATTCTCCGAATCAAGCTCTCCCGTCGGCTCATCGGCGAGGATAAGGGGCGGATCGTTCGCGAGGGCGACGGCGACCGCGACCCGCTGCTGCTCGCCGCCGCTCATCTGATCCGGCTTCCGGTCCCCCTTGTCCTTCAAGCCGACCATCTCGAGCAGGCCGCGGGCCCGCGTTTCGCGCTCCTTTGCGGTGACGTCCGCAAACCGCATCGGAAGCTCCACGTTCTCCCAGGCTGTCAGGACCGGGACCAGGTTGAAGAACTGGAAGACGAACCCGACCCCGTCCAGGCGATACGCGACGAGGTCGTTCTCGGAAAGGCGGACGATGTTCTTGCCGTCGACCTGGATGGAACCGGCGGTCGGCCGGTCCAAGCCCCCGACGAGGTTCAGGAGCGTTGTCTTGCCGCAACCGGAAGGCCCGTGGACCCAAGTGACTTTCCCATCGGCGAAGGCCGCGTCCAAGCCTCGGAGGGCGATGACCTCGAGATCTCCGAGCTCGTACACTTTGATCAACTCCTTGACGACGATCCCGACCACGTCATCCACCTCGTAGTTTCAGCACGCGCGCAACATCCATGCGCTGGATCGCGAGGGCTCCGAGGAAACTCGCCGCCCAGACTCCCGCGGTCACAACAAGGACGGGCAGGACGACGGTCCACGGGAGGACGAAGGGGATCGGGATCCACGTGTAGGAAGACGCGATGCGGAGGACGGAGGCGGCCACCAAGAGTCCGGTGGCGGTGCCCAGGATGATTCCTAAGAGCGCAACAATCCAGCCCTCCGCCATGACGAGTCTTGCCGCCAGCTCACGACCGAGCCCCCGCGCCACGAGAGTGACGAGCTCGTTCCGCCGAGTGGAGGCCGCCGAGAAGACGAGGAGGCCGATCCCGAGGACCATCAAGATCGCGGCAAGCTGGCTCTGGGTCTCCAGGTATTGGAACGTGCCCGCCCGGACGGGATTCGCGAGTTCGATCCGCAGGGCTTCCTCGGAGGTGCGGATGTACGCGTTCTCGCCGAACAGGGCTCGGAGGCTGGCGACTACCCTTGCAGAGTCGGCGCCCGGGGTCAGCGCGACGAAAAGCTGTGAAAGTCTTCCGAGTCGCTCAATGACACCGGGGGGCAAGGCCGAGAAGTCCACATACCACTGCGGCCACGTTGGACCGTAGCTCATTCCCGGGAGTGTGGGGACCAGGGCCGCAAACCGGCCCGTGAACGTTGCTGCGACCGAACCGTTTAGATCGGCCACCGACAGGGACACGGGATCGCCCACTCGCAGCCCAGAGACGCGTTGGAATTCCGGATTGGCCGCGAGGGCATCGCCCTTGACGAGGTCCTGCATGAGTTGCCTCGGTTCGACTCCGAGCAGGTGCCTCGGTTCGAGCCAAGGCACCGTCCCGAGGTAAGAAGACGCATTGAAAACCCAGATCGTGCCGGGCCCTGTCGGGCTCACCTCAAAGACCGGGGTCACACCCGCCACGCCGGCGATGGCGCCCGCCTGTTCCGAAGACCGGAGATCGGCGGCACCGCGGCCCGAACTAAAAAATGACATCGACATGACAATATCGGAAGGCGTGCCCCAGCGGGCTTGTTCGTCGAGGTACGCTTCCGACGAGGCCGTCAGGACGGGCATCGCGACGAGGAACGCCATCGCGAACGTGACGATCATCGCGATGTTTGAAGCGCGCCTCGGTGCGCGGGCGAGGTTCTTGTCGACTAAGGGTTCCACCTTGCCGAGGAAGGGGCGGAGGAGTCGAGCCAAGGCCCGGTAGACCTTCGTCGTGCCCCGCGTGAGATACCGCACGAGGCCTACGGCCAGTAAGATCGGAGCCACCGGCGCGAGGATGATCGTCGGGAATCCGAGCCAGGCTGCGATCTCGGAGAAGGGTCCGAGGAGCGCGACCAGGACGACGAGCGCCAACCCAGCGACGCCGACGGCGACGAGAAGGAAGTCGCGCGACCCACGGTGGGGGAGGGACATCTCCTCCTCGTGGTAGGCGCGGAAGCCGGTGACGATGTCCTTCGAGAGCGCGAACTTAAGGGCCCGTTGCGAGGCGAGCCAGGCGAGAAGCCAGGCGAAGCCGATAGTGAAGCCAAGGGTGGTAAGCGTGATGGCCACCTCCGCTGGCACGGCTCGTGGTCCGTTCACCGTGAACGGAGCGAACATCGGAAGCGAGATGATGATCCGACTCAGCAGGACGGCGAATCCAAGTCCGATCAGCGCCGCGAGGAGGGAGACGACGGTCGTCTCGACGAGGAGGAAACCCCGGACGCCGCGGACGGAGATGCCGCGGGCGCGCAACACCGCGAGTTCGCGCCTCCGACCCGTGAGGCCCAAATCGAATCCCACTCGGCCGAGCAAGATGGCGATGGCGGTCGTCGGGATCGTGAACGGGAGAAACCAGATCCGGAGGAATCGCAGGTGCGCGGCGAGATTCTGAACCGCGGTCTCCAGACCTCCGGAAGGGAGTAGATAGAACTGGTACGGCGTCAGGGCGGCCTCGAGCAGCGTCCGCTCGCGCACGAGCCGCGCGGCCGAGCCTTCGGGATCGTAGGGGTTGACCAGAGGTCCGCGGTCGAACCACAGGAACAGTTGCCCGCTGAAATCATAGTTCGTAAAGTTCAGAGCGACCTTCGCCTCCCGGACATCGGCCGCGGGGAGGAACGAAGCGCCCCCGGTGATCGCGCTGCCGGACGTGGCATTGTAGAACCCGTCAATCCTCCGGGAGAACGTCCACACCTCGGACTTGAGGAGCGTTCCGTTCGAATCCCGCCATTCCCGGTGGTCTTCGAACGAGACCGTCTGGCCGATGTCCAGGCCGGCGGAGCGTAAAGAGTCGTGGAGGACGATGCCCCCCGCGGCCGGGCTCGCGGACCACGTGAGGCCAATTCGGGAGAGGACGGTGTTGAAGGTCGGAAGGATCCAATAAGCGTAGACCGGACGGAGATCCCCGGAAACATTCACGGTTAGTCCGAAACCGACAAGAGGTTCCGCCCGGGCGACGTCCGGTACTCGGCCCGCCGCGACCGAGGCGTTGACCACGTTCCTCTCGGAACCCGAGGCCGTGAGGTCGATGGAGACTCCTCCCACGTAATAGTCCGCCAGCCCCCGTAGGGTGGAATCCGTCGCCACCCATGGCGCCGAGGCTATCGCGATGCCGAGAGCCAAGCCGATCAACGCGGACGCCGTGGCAAGTCGCCGACGGAGGATGGACCGGGCTGCGTACGCGGCGACAGCGAGGCGCCTCAAAGCATCCCTGGCTCCTGAACGTTTTCATGGATAAATAAAAGAGTCGTCTTCCGGGCGATCGAACGCCGTACGTGATCGCAGAGCGCCTACGCCTTCGTCACGACGACCGGCATGCCTACCGTGGCCTCCAGTTGCGAGGCCGCGTTCGATTCGCGCCGCGAGATCTCGAGGAATCCACTGGAGGCCATCGTCGCGAGGAAATCTCCCGGTGCGACGATGCCGTACGTGCGCACGAAGGGGACAGTCATTTCATAGCCACCGATCGTCACGGCGAGGCGGTCCCCGAAGGACCATGTCTTCTCAACGACAGATTGAGGGATGTTCGTCACGATGTTGCCGAAACGGTCGTAGGTGATGACGACACCTTCGAAGCCGCCCTTCCGCTTCTTTGGCACGCCGAAGTCCAAGTCAACGAAGTCCTTGACGACCGGCCCGACATCTTTGATCTTCGTGCCGGACAGGAGGTGCGCGGCGGCGGGGGCGAACAGGTCGCGACCGTGGAAAGTGTCCGAGAGTTCGGGTCGTCCCAGCTTGCGGTTCGTGATCTCACGGACCTCCTTCAGTCCAAGTCGTCGGGCCGCGGGAATCAGCAGTCCGTTGTCCGGTCCCACCAGGAGGGCCCCCTCGCAAACGGCCACGATGGCCCGGCGCTTCGTCCCGACGCCGGGGTCGACGACGCCGACGTGGACGGCGAAGGGGAAGTACGGCACCGCGGAGTACAGGACGAACGCCCCATGCCGAACGTCATGCGGGCGGACGTTGTGGTCCAGGTCGACGATCGTCAGCTCCGAGTCGATGGAGAGGATGGCTCCCTTCATCGCTCCGACATACCCTCCAGGCCCGAAGTCCGTCGTCAGCGTCACGATCCCGGTCATCTGCCATCCCTCACCGAATCTTCTTGAGACCTTCTTTGATGCGCTCGAGCTGCTTCTTCCGACGTTCCAAGTCGGCATCTTCTTTCCGGGCCTGTGCCTCCGCCTCCTTGAGTTTCGCCTCGCGGAGGGCGTGGCCCTCGAGCGTCTCCTTCACCGCGGCCCGATCGGACGCGACCTGCCGCTTCATCGCCTCGAGTTTCGTGGCGCGGTCCTGAATCGACTTTCGCAGGGCCGACAGGGACTCCTCGCGCCGTTTCCGTTCCGCATCCATCCGGTCGGACCGGGTCCCTAGGGCCGCCTCCCGGCGGAGCAGTTCCTTGTGGCGGTTCTCGAGCAGTTGCTCCTGCTCCCGGGCAGCCGTCTGGGCCGCCTCGAGTTCCTGCTCCTCGCGTTCGACCGCCGCGATCCGCCGCTCATGGTCTCGTGTCAGGTTGGCCTCGCGCTCCGCGACCACCGCGGCCCGCTTCTGGAGTTTCGCGGTCTCCCGGGCCAAGGTGGCCTCGGCCTTCGCGACGGCCTCCTCCCGCGGACCGAACTCCCGGATCTTGACGAGCAAATCCATCTCCTGCTGCTCGAGCTTTCCCTTCAGCTCCTGGAGCGACGCCGTTTCCTTCGCGAACCCCCGCTCCCTTGCTTGCACCTCCCGTGCGCGTCGTTCGAGCTCGGCCTGCTTCCCCTGATGCTCCCGCATAAGGACCGCCTCGCGGGACTTCAGGTCCTCCACCGACGCGGCTTCTGCATCCGAGCGATGACTCAATCGGAGCTCTCTGGCCTCCGTCGCCTTCTCACGCTTCTCGAGCTCCAGCTCGCGGCGATTCATATCGGATTCCCGCTTGGACAGATCGCGTTCGAGCGCCGCGGCCGTCCGGATTCGCTCCTGGAGGGCTTTTTCGGAGCGGAGCAGCTTCGTCCCCTGTTCCTTCAGCCCGCCTCGAGACTCTTGAATCTCTGCCTCGGTCCGGCTGGCCTCGCCCCGTTGTCTCTCAAACTCCCTCGCCTTGGCCGTGAGCTCGCGCTCCCGCCGCTCGAGCTGCTCGGATTTCCGGCGGACCTCCTGTTGCTCGGCGGCGAACTTGCGGTCCTTTCCCGCGAGGTCCTTCGCAATCTTCTCCATGCGCTGGGTGGCCCGGACGAGTTCGTCCCTCCGTTCCGCCAGGGTCGCGGCCTCCGCCACAACGGCCTCTTGTCGCTTCGCCAAGGCCGCGATCTCCGAGGCCAACTTCGCCTCCCGACGATCGAGATCCTTGAGCCGTGCCGTGGCATTCCGTTCTCGATCGGCAAGCGCCGTCTGCCTCTCCGACAGCGCGGGCTCTTGCCCCCGCACGCGCTCCTCGAGGCCGACGAGGGCCTGCTCCCGCTGGATGAGTTCTCGCTCGCGGGCCTCGGCCTCCCCGAGGCGCGCGTCGAAGGCCGCGCGCGCTTCCGAGATCTTCTGCGTTTCCTGCTGAAGTGTGGTATACAGCTCGCGCATCTGTTCGCGTTCCCGCTCGAGCGATTCCTGTCTCCCGGTCAGCGCGGCCTCTCGATCGTCGATCGACGCGGCCCGCTCCGCCACCTCCCGTTCCCGGGCCGCCATCTTCCCGATCCGTTCGGCGAGGCTCCGCCGCTGGGTCTCCAGCTCCGCCCGCGCCTTCTCCATCTCCATCGTGAGGATTTTCCGTTGGGATTGGAGCTCGACGTCCGCGGCCCCGCGGCGTTCTTCGAGACGGCGCATCAGGAGGCCGCTGGCCTGTTTGACCGCCTCCAGCTCCGAGCGCAAGGACTCCAGTTCCTTCTCGCGAGCCCCGCTCTGCCGAGCCTCCCGCTCAAGTTCCCGGATGCGGTGCCGGAGGGATTCCTCGTCGTCGATAAGCCCCCGCTCTGGGTCCCCGCGGTTTCGGAGGTCCTGAAGGTACGCTTCTCGTTCCGCGGCCTCCCGGGCGATCGCTTGGGAGAGGACCTCGTCGGCGTCTCCGAGTCCGGGAACGGACGCCTCGGGATAGCTGCGTTGCAGCTGGTCGATGCTGATCCGGGAATGGCCGTAGTCGTAGGTGCGGACTTCGAGTTTCGATTTCTCGCTCGCCGCGTCCTTGAGGATTTCGAGGACGGCATCCGCCCCGGTCACGTCGACCTCCGATCGGTGCTCCGCGAGGACGCCGTCTCCGCCGCGCAAGACGAGCACGCCCTCCGCCGGGGTCTCTCCGCGCACGACGGAGGTCTTGAGGAGGCCGTTGAACTTCATCGCGCGCAGCTCCGCGAGCAGCGCGCGGATGGCCTCCGGCCCACCGTCGGATATCTGCTCCACGCGGCCCGGAGGGACTTCCATCGTCGATGTGAGATTATTATCA
>VBLT01000087.1 GCA_005878615.1 Methanobacteriota archaeon | reverse complement strand
AGGAGCGCGTCTACATCGATCCCCGGAGGAAGATCTCCGTGCGCGTCGGCCGCGGGCAGGAACCGCATCGGACGCGGTACCTGATCAACTGCGCCGGCGGCAACTCAATCGACATCGCCCATCGCCTCGGCGTGGGGCGGGAGTACACGGACCTGCATTTCCGCGGGGAGTACTGGGAGATCGACCCGGCGCACCACTACCTGTCGAGCCGGAACATCTACACGGTGCCGCGGCACCCGGAGCTTCCGTTCCTCGATCCGCACTGGATCGTCCGCGCCGACGGCCGCCGGGAGATCGGGCCGAACGCCGTCCCCGTCTCGGGGCCGTACACGTACCGCGGCTTCTTCGACGGCCCGAAAGAGCTGTCGAAGAAACTCCTCGAGGTCCCCCTCCGCAACAAGCTCCGGCTCCTCGTGAATCCGGATTTCGTCGCGCTCGCCGCGGAGGAAGGCGCCTCGTCCGTCTCGAAGCGCGTCATGGCGAAGCGGGCGCAGGAATTCCTCCCGTCCTTGCGCGTCGACTACCTCGTTCGGCCCGGGACCGCGGGCGTCCGTGCAAGCGTGGTCGATCGCAGCGGGAACTTCGTGAAGGAGGCGATCGAATTGCCGGGCCCCCATTCGTACCATATCACGAACTACAATTCGCCCGGGGCCACGGGCGCCCCCGCATTCGCGGCTTGGACGGTACAACGCCTCGCCCGCGCGGGCCATCTGGACCACCTGAAGGCGAAGGCCGCGAAGCCCGGCGGGCTTTGGGATTTCGAGCGCATCACCGAAGCGATCGAAGCGCCCGCCGCCTCATGAGAAAGCCATCCATGAGGGGGCCGGGAGGCCTTCAAATTAACCTTAAACAAGGTTGCATCGCCGACCGCGATGATTCCCTGGGGCCATCACCTAAAACTTCAGGTCCCGCCTTCCGATGCCCGAGGAAATGAGGTCCTCGCTCCGGCTCACAGTGCGACCAGTCGGACGCATCGATCCGATGGCTTTGTTCCACCGCGTCACGAGAGGCCGTTGGCCGTTCTTCCTCGATTCGTCGCTGAGGGAATCGGACCTGGCCCGATATTCGTTCCTTGGCTCAGATCCCTGCGGCTGGTTTCGGACCCGCGGGCCCGACGCCCTGTGGCAGACTCCCTGGTCCGAGGGCTCGTCGAAAGACGATCCCCTCCAGTCGCTCGGCGCGTTCCTCGAGGGCCTTCCGTGGGCCACCGCCGGGGACCCGGTCTATCCCTTCCTCGGCGGATGCGTCGGCTACTTTTCCTACGACCTCGGACGTCACATCGAGCGGATCCCGGACGGAAAAGCGCCGGACCTGCAGGTCCCCGACCTTCACCTCGCAATCTACCCGCGAATCTACGTGGTCGACCACATCTGGGGAGAGACGTTCGTCATCGCGCCGCGATCGCGAATCGCCATCGATCCTGTGGAGGTGCCGGAGGAATGGACGGTCCCCTCGAATCCCGACGCGATCGAGCCGCTGTCGCGCGACGAGTACGTCGAAACGATCCGCGAGGCGAAGCGCGCGATTTACGAGGGCGACATCTTCCAGGTGAACCTCTCCCATCGGCTCGCGCTCCCGATCCGCGGGACCGCCGAGGACGCGTACGCGCGGCTGCGCACGCGGACGCCTTCGAGCTTCGGCGGCTACCTCGACGCGGGCGACCATCGGCTCCTCTCCGCAAGCCCGGAACGGTTTCTTCGAGTCCGAGGACGACAGGTCGAGACGCGGCCGATCAAGGGGACCCGACCTCGCGCGAGCGACGCGCCGGAGGACCGCGCCTTGGCCGAGGAATTGCTCGCAAGCGAGAAGGACGCCGCGGAGAACGTCATGATCGTCGACTTGGAGCGGAATGATCTGGGGAAGGTCTGCGAGTTCGGCAGCGTCCACGTGCCGGTCCTGAAGGCGCTTCGCTCCCTTCCGAACGTCCATCACCTGGAGAGCGTGGTCCGCGGCCGCCTTCGAGCGGACGTCACGATCCCCGAGCTCCTCCGGGCCACCTTCCCGGGTGGGTCGATCACGGGAGCCCCCAAGCCGCGAGCGATGGAGATCATCGAGCGCCTCGAGCCGCACCGCCGCGGCGTGTACAGCGGCTCGTTGGGCTACATCTCCTGGGATCGGTCCCTCGACTGGAATATCGCGATCCGCACCGCGACCGTGATCGGAGGCACCGCGCACTTCGCGGTCGGCGGCGGGATCGTCGCCGATTCCAATCCGGAGGCGGAATACCGCGAGACGCTCGACAAACTCCGCGGGCACGCGGAGGCGATCACGGGGGATCGCGTGGAGGTGACCCCGGACGGCCTTCGCATGGCTTGACGGGGCCGTCGTGTCCGAGGAGGCCGCCCTCGTCCCGGTCCGCAACCGCGGGTTCCTCCATGGGGACGGCGCCTTCGAGACGATCCGCATCCACCGCGGCGCTCCGTTTCGACTCGATGCGCACTTCGCGCGGCTGCGGCACAGCCTCGAGATCCTCGGGATCGAGTTCGCGTGGCCGGTCGATGAACTCCGGCAGGCCGCGAGGAAGATCGCCGAGTCGAACGCGGTGTCGGAGGGCCTGATCCGGATCACGATCACCGCCGGGGAGAGGGCGACGACCCGAGGCAGTGCCGCAATCACCTCGCGCGCGCTCCCCGAGGTCCCTGACCATCCGACGCTCCATGTGGCGACCTCGGTCCGCCGAATCTCGGGTCCTCTGAGCCAATGCAAGTCCATCTCGCGGGCGGCGGAGTCGGCGGCCCTTCGGGAGGCGGAGACGGAAGGGGCGTTCGATGCGATCCTGAGGAATGAGAAAGGCCGCGTCGTCGAGACGACCTCGCGGAACATGTTCCTGGCGAAAGATGGCGCGCTGTGGACCCCGCCAACCTACGAGGGGGCGCTCCCGGGGGTGACCCGGGCCGCGGTCCTCGAGATCGCGCGGACGGAGAAGCTACGGGTTCGAGAGGCCTCCGTCTCCCTCGAGCGCCTGTGGTCCGCGGAGGAGCTCTTCCTCACCGGAAGCGGCGTCGGCGTGCTCGGAATCCCCTCCGTCGACGGTCACCGATTCGAGCCGCAGGGCGCGGTCACGGAACGAATCCGCGTCGCGTACGACGCGGCCCTCGATCACGACTCGGCCTGGTAGGACTTCTCCCGATCAGTCGTCCTCTCCGGCGACCCTCAACTGGCCCCGGATCTCCCCGCCGGGGAAGTCGCCCGGTCCCGTGTTCGGAGGCGCCATGCCGTCGTTCGTGTGGACGTTCACGTAGGCGTTGCCGCTCGTCACATTGTCGACGACGTCGGCGAGGCTCGTCCAACCGCAGGCGTTCCCCGCATCCGGTCCCGTGAAGGAGCTGCGGACGAGGACCCCTCGCACCGGCCCGCTGCCCGGCGTCCCCATGAACAACGTGACGCCGACCGGGGCTGCGACGCCCGGCGGGCCGCAATGGATGTGCGCCGCGAAGACGTTGGAGATCTTGCTCACGACGATCAGGTAGTCCACGCTCCCTCCGTCCATCGAGAACAGGGCGAAGCCTCTCGCGGGCGTGTCCCGCGGGGGCGTCTCGAACTTGCCCCGCAAGATCGCTAACCAGATCGTGTCCTGATGGTCGCCTTGGTGGTCGCCGTCGTCATGGGCGGCGACCGTGGCGAGGGACAGACTCAACAAGGCCGCTGCTACACACATTGCCGTCGCGATTCGGAGTGCCCGCATATTCCCCTCCTGGGGACGGCACCGCGGACCCATATGAATAACGCTTTGCCCAAATCCGAATCATTCTCAGGAATCGGAATGCTGTTCGGGCCGTCGCAGGGCACGCAACCGGACCTGCGCGGGCATCCCCGCGGTCCACGCCTTCTCGAAGAAGTCCAGGTGCGCCTTCACGAAATCGGGGCTGTTCGTCCAGAGGGCGGTCTCGCCGTCGCCGCGGATCGTCCGTTCGTCCTGGATCAGGAATGCCAGGATCGCCGTCCGGTCCACGAGGATGAACCGGGCGCGCTGATGCTCTACGTGACGTAGCGGGACGCGCTCCGCGACGCGGGACATGAGGGCCGCGTTCGCCGCGTTCACGTCGGCCGCGATTCGGGACTTGACGCCTCGGCGCATCGCGGACAACAAGGCCTCGTTGATCCCGGCCCGATAGGAGCGCTGGAGCCCTTTCGTGGTCGTGAAGGCGAGGACCTCAAGCTTGGCGCCCGCGACGAACTGCCGAAGGGTCCGATAGATCTGGGCCCGACCCTTGATCACCTGGAGGCGGACGGACGGCGGCTCGCGGGTGCGACCGGAGAGGCCAGGCCAGGCTTCGACCAGGGCCTTGCGGACCTCGCCGAGCTTCTCGAGTTCCGAGCGCTTCTCCTCGGCGATCATCTCGAAGACGTCGTTCAAGGCCCGCGCGGCATAGCGGCGGGGTCGGTCGAGGGTCACCTCGACGAGGCCGCGGGCTCCGAGGCTCTCCAGGGCGCGGTAGGTCTGGACCCGATTCACGCCGCTCGCCCGAGCCACCTCGCCGGCCGTGGCGGCACCCGCCCGGGCCAGATTCACGAACACGAGAGCCTCGTACCGACCGAGGCCGACGCGCTCGAGGGCGTCCGTGGCCTCGCTCAACCTCACGGCCGACGGATGCGAGCACGCCGGTATTAACACCATTGTAACACGATTTGTTACAACGCGATGGCCGATCGCACCCAGGGACTGCGAGATTTGTTCCAGCGGATGTATCAAACCACGGGACGGATCGTACCGTGGTCGAGAGAAGGGGAAAGGAAAAGGGGAAAGAAAAAGACGCAGCCTAACGCCGCCCGATCAGCGGGTCGACGCGAGGCTCCAGACGGCTCCGGCGAGGAGGAGCAGGCCTGCGAACAGGCCGAGCTGCGTCGCCACGAGCACCACCATCGCCAGTCCGGCGATGGCGGCCACGATGGAGCCGTTCTGCACGTTCTGCTTCGACACGGCGTAGCCGATCAGGCCGATGACGCCGAAGATGACCAGGTACGCCTGGTTGATCGACGCGGCCACGATCGCGCCTGCCTTCGACGCGTCGAAGACATACGTCAGGATGCCGACGAGCAGCGCCACGACTGCACCGAGGAGCACGGGCACCTGGTGCGTCGGGGTGTGCGCGAGTTCACGCCACGACTGCGTGAATCCGGCACCCGACTTCGTGCGGGTCGCTTCCATTGTGCTTTCACCTCCTTGGCCCCGCCCTCCGGTGTGAGGGGATATCCCTATTGGGACGACTTGCGAACCTTGGGTTCGTCCAGATAAGGATGCTGTGACTCCCGCTGTCACGAAAGCTACTACTAGCCCGCATCGGCCCGCATGCCTCCGACTGGGGCATAGGCACTATTATCAAAAATCGAAATACGCATCACGATCAAAATCGGAAGATGATTATTATCAAAATCCGAAATAAATAAGTCGAGCCCGTGGGCTCGAAAGGCTCCGAACGATTCTTCAGTCGGGCCCCTTGTGGGTCGGGACCTGAATCATCACCGGGAGCAAGACCGGAAGGGACACGTTCTCGGCGAGCATCCGGTCCTCCGACTTCCGCTTCGGGCTTCCATCGGCGGACCGCGGGTGCTCCCGATCCTCCGCAATCGCATCTTCGCCGCCGCTCGCATATCGAAGGGAGAGGCGCAGGGCTTGGATCATCGTCTCCGGGCTGCCGAGGTCCAACATGACTTCGTCGGGTCGAAGTTGGACGCCGAGGACCGTCTTGCCGTTCGTGACGAGCCGCTGGATCGCATCCGTGAGTTGCACCTCCCCGTCGCGCCCCGGCTCGAGGTCCGACAGGGCGGTGAAGATGTCCTCCGTGAACATGTAGACGGGCATGATGGCATGGTTACTCCGGGGCTTCGACGGCTTCTCGACCGCCGATCGAATCTTCAGGATCCCGGGCTCGAGCGAGTCGCCCTCGACGACTCCGTAATGGTCTGGATGGGGCACGTCCCTCAAGAGGATCGTCGCGGACGCGCCGTATTTCCGGTGGGCCTGGGCCAACCGCTCCAGGTAGCCGTCGCCTTCGGAGAGGATGAACGTGTCCGCCGCCTGGACTAGGAACGGGCCTTTGATCACGGTCCGGCCTCGGAGGACCGCGTCGCCGAACCCGAGCGGCTCGGTCTGATTCAGGAACACGAGGTTCGAGGCTCGGATTTTCTCATAGAGGTCGGCCATGCAGGAAGGGCGCTTCGCCCGTTTCTCCAGAAAGTCCAGGAATCCGGAGTCGGGTGAAAAGTGGTCTTCGATCGCGCGTTTGCCCCTCCCGACCACGAAGTAAAAGCTCCTCACGCCGGCCGTGTACAGCTGTTCGAAGATCGCCTGGACGAGCGGTTTTAGCTGAAGGGCATCGTCCCCGTTGTGGGCGATGATCGGCAGCATTTCCTTCGGGATCTCTTTGGAGAAGGGGAGGAGTCGGGTGCCGATCCCGCCCGCAGTGATCAAGGCGGGATAGGACTCGAGGCTGGCCGGATACGTTGCGTCTACCGAGCTCGTCGCTCTCCGATTTGATAATATGTGCAGGCTCTCCACACCCCACTTTTTTTGACCCCCATAACAGGGAGACGGCTTACGTCAACGCGATGTTTTCAACTTGGATAAAAAACAGAATTTGTGTTGCGTTGTGAGCACATCCGAATACGCGAGGAACATGGACGACTTCCTCGCTCCTACGGCGGACGGAAACGATGCACCGAAGAGAAACAGTCGGAACCTTATTACGTCACGTCGTGACTCCGTACTGCTAACGGAAGAGGGGGAAGGAATGGACCGCGTGCTCATCACCGGAGGCAATGGCTTCATTGGCAGCCATTTGGCGGAGCAACTCATCGATCAAGGCGATCAAGTCACCCTGTTTGACACACACTTCAATTCGAATACGGCCCATCTGAGGTGCAGAAAAATCCGAGGCGACGTCCGCCACTATTCGCGTATCAGGCAGGCGGTCGTCGGACAGGACGCGGTCTTCCACTTCGCCGCCGTCTCTCGTGTGGCTTGGGGGCAGCTAGATCCTTACGCTTGCTGGAGGACGAACCAACTCGGAACGTTGAACGTCGTGGAGGCTTGCCGGAAGGCGAAGACGAACCCCGTGCTCTTCTATGCATCGAGCCGCGAGGTGTACGGGGAGCCGAAGTATTTCCCGGTCGACGAGGCCCACCCAAAGATGCCCGTCTCCATTTACGGCATGACGAAGTTATGCGCCGAACGAGTGTGCCGCTCCTATGCGGACCCATCTCTCTCCCGTCCGATTAAGTCCATCATCTTTCGCTTCTCGAACGTGTACGGCAGCGAGAGAGACCTCCCCGAGCGCGTGATCCCGAAATTCATGCGGAAGGCGCTCCGAGGCGAGGACATCACTCTGTACGGCGGCGAACAGGTCCTCGACTTCACGTTCATCGACGACACGATCCAAGGGATCCTCCGAGCGTATGCCGCGAGCATGGACGGGGGAAGGGATCTCGTCGGTCAGGAGTTCCACTTCGTAACCGGACGAGGCGTGTCCGTTTCGGACCTAGCCGGCATGATCGTCGAGTTGACCGATTCGTCGGCACAAATCATTCCCGGGCCTGCGAACAACTTCGATGTCCGGAAGTTCGTCGGGAATCCGGCCAAGTCCCACAAGTTGCTCGGCTACAAGGCGAAGGTGTCCCTGGAGGAAGGGCTGAAACGCCTCCGGGACCGAACGCTGTCATCCACCGTCAATACGATAGAGTCCGCGGATCGGACGGCCCCGATCCGGGCCTGAAAGGGCTCGCGGCTTCTACTCGCCTCTTGGTCGTCCGCACTCTTACCGAATCTTAATGATCTGCCTGTAGCTGATGAGCGTGATCAACCGCTCGGCCAACGTACGGCGTATGCGAGGGTCGCAAAGGGTCCGCAGCTCGGCTTCCCGCTCCTTCCGATAACTTGTGACGTGGCCTTCATCCACATAGCCCGGGTGACAGCTCAGCTCGGAGATGCCGTCCCCGATCTCCGAACCGATAATCTGTTCCAGGTTCTCAACGCTGACCTGCTCCGGGTGCGTTTGACCGTTCCACTGACCGTAAAATTTCGAGACATACCGGACGGGCGAGTGTTCGCGCAGCGGCAGGTCGTGTTCGCGCGCCAGTTCGAGAAAGGGCGCCAACGCTCGCGGGTCCCGATGCACATTGTGGTGGGAATCGATGTGCGTGGGCGGACGTCCGACGAGTGATTCGAACCGTCGGAACTGCTGCTGCAATGACTCGCGGACTCCCCGCGAATCCCCGGAGGCTTTGTCCAACTCGTCGCGGAGATCCGCGTGCAGTCCCACGCTTAAGTTGGGGAGGCCAGCGGCCAAGCGGGCGGCTTCGTCGGCCCACGGTGTATTGACGAGCAGGCTCGCGCTCGTCAGAATCCCGTGCAGATGAGCCTCCTTGATGCCGCGATTCACGCCGGAACTCGCGCCGAAGTCGTCTCCGTTCACGATCAAATATTTCATGACGTCACGGGACCCTGGCTGCCTTCCACGCCTCCGTGCCGTTCCGCTCTGACTCATCAGAGCCCAGGCCGTGGCTCAGGATCTTTGCCGCAGTTTTCTTGGCGTCGAAATGGGCCTCGGCCAGCGTTCGCGCCGCCTTGCAGTGGTGCTCGTAATCGGCGTTGATCGTGTCGAACGCCCGGACCGCCTCCTCGGGTGTCGTGAAACGGAACATTCCCTCGCCGTTCGGGAGGAACTCGCTCGGGCCTGTGTCCTGGACCACGACCGGTTTCCCGCTCGCCAGGTAGCACGCCGTCCGGTCGCTCACCCACGCATTTTGGAACTCGATGCAAGAACGCTTGACGCAGCTGAACTCGCCCCGCGACCGCTGGATGTAGCTCTGGTACATCTCGGGAGTCGCGGCCACCTCGCGCGAACGACGGATCTGCCAACCGCGCCTCTCCAGCTCCTTCCGCTCCGCCATGTCTCTCTTGCCTTTCAGGAACAAGGCCAGCTCCAGAGGTTGTGAAGTCAGCCGAGGCAGATCCGCATATGCGAGGAACGCCACGCGTTTCGTGTTCTCATACTGTTCATCCCCATCCACGATCCAATCGGAGGAATCCCAGATGGAGACCGTGGTGAAGGCTTCGCATCCCGGGTCGTACCGGTAGGGCCAGTAGTCCAAACAGACGGGCGGCCGAATGGGGATCCAATTCACGCCGCAATCGGGAATCCTCCCGCCTGGTTTGCCCACGTTCTCGCCGATCGTGAAGTACGTGTCATGTCGCGGGACGGCCAGCTGGCCTCGGGTGATCCAGAATTGGAGCAAGCCCGGATCGATGTCCACCAGCGCGGTGCGTCGAAAACGTGCGAGCAAGGGTGGGCTAATCGCGTAGTGGAAGTTCAGCAGCAAGTCCGCCCGCTCGAAGACGGCTTCCGCTTCCTCGCGGTTCGCATCGACGTAGCTCGTCGGCAACTCGGAAGGAGGCGCCTCGGCATCCGTCCGGAAGACGAAGAATTTGGCGCCCAGACCGTACCGCTGCATCCGCTCGCGGAACTTGGCCAACGCCGCGGCATCTCGATCGGCCCGGCCCGTGGTTCGAAAGCCTTCCAACCAATAGACGTCGCAACCGAGTTGACGCAGCCCGAGAACGTATTGGAGGTAGACCCAGAAATGGCCTCCGCCTTCCGCGAATCCCGCGGTATTGTAGGCGGCGAGGACGACGGTCGGCATCGTCATTCCTTCGGGTCGCCCTCGGAGGCCGCCGGGGGCAAGGGCATGCGAGGCGGGAGGACGGGTTCGAATTGCTCAAACCACTCTTCCACCTCGGCGAGCGCTACCGCCCCCCATTCCGCCTTGTCCGTGACGAGGGCGATCGCGGGCCAGATGATCCGGTTCGCGTAGCGCGCGTATTCGGCGGTTTCGAACAGAGCATTCAAGTTGGCCTGTGTCGGCAGCTCCCACCCGCTTTCCTCCACTTCCTTGCGATAGAATTCCAGGATGGATGGTCGTCGTTCGGGCGGGAATCGCAGGAGGAAAGTGGAGAGATCGTAACTGAACGGGCCGACCCCGGCGTAGTCCCAGTCGATCAGGCGCACGCGCAGATCGTTCGCACCCGGAATGACGAAGACGTTCTCGGCCCAAAGGTCGCCATGGAGCAACGTCTCGGGTCCTCCCCACTCCTCCGCGAGCCGTCGCCGGTCGGGAATCTCCCGACGAAGGGCGTCGAGACGCCGCAACAGTTGGTCGCGCAGGGATTCGTGACTCGGGCCGGCCGGCCACGCTTTGAGCGCGTAGATGGCGTCACGCACATTCGATTCGAAGAAATGCATTCCGAGGTCACCGCCGTGAAGACGGACTTCCCCCAACAACGGGTGATCGGCGAATCGAGTGTGGAGTCGGGCGATCTGTTCCACGCATGTCCGGATCACTTCGGGGCTGGCGTGCCTCGAATCCAACTCGTGCGGGCCGAGATCGTGGTACACATGCCAAACGCACACGCCATTGTGGTCGGCGACGCTGCCCGCGAACGGCGGTCCCAGGTCGGTTAAATCGACCGCGGGGAGCCAGCGTTTGACCGCCAGTTCGATCCGCCCCGCGGTCGCGGGACTGAGGCGTTTGGCGATCAGAGTGCCAGGCTGGCCGGCGACGGCGAATCGGAGGCGGAACACGCGCAGGGTCTCCTTCTTCAACTCGGAGTGGCCGAGGAACCTTCCCTTCGCGGAGGCACCGCCGAGCAGTTCCTGCAACAATCCGCGGAGTTCTGGGACGCCCGGCTGACCGCAACCGTCGAGGAGTTGGTCGAGACCTTCAATCATAGGCCCCATCTCGCGATGGCGGGATCTCCCGCGTCAAGAGACCACCCATCGGGCTCGGCTTCAGCGCACGCAACCATTCTGGCCCGTCGTAATCAGCATGAGGTTTTGGATATATTCGGATGAGGTTTCATTGTGTTTATATGTAGCCGCAACCTCTTGATAAGAGACGACCGTCCGTCAGGCCAATAGATGACTGTTTCCGAGGCGACACCGGAGGTTCGGACCCCCCGCACCACGGTCGTGGGGCGTCCCACCGTCCGAGGGAAGTTCCTCTTCCTGGGCGGCGAGAAGTTCTGGGTTCGCGGCATCAGCTATGGGACCTTCTACATGGACGAAAACCGGCAGGAGCGTCTCGCGCCGGACATGGTCGAGAAGGACTTTTCGGAGATGGCGGCACGCGGGTTCAACGTCGTGCGGGTCTACACCGCACCGCCTCCTTGGCTCTTGGACGCGGCGTTGAAGCATGGGCTCCGGGTCATGATCGGGCTCAACTGGGGCGAGCATATGGCCTTCCTGGACGAGCCCCGCCGAGTCGAGGAAATCGAGGAACGGATCCGGACCTGGATCCGATCGTGTGCGGGCCACCCCGCCGTGTTCTGTTACATTATCGGGAATGAGATCCCCGCGTCGATCGTCCGATGGCACGGGCGACGTCGCGTCGAAAAATTCATCGAACGCTTGTATCGGATTGCCAAGGAGGAAGATCCGGATGCTCTCGTCACCTACGTGAATTACCCTTCGACGGAGTACCTGCGCCTTCCATTCCTGGATTTCTTCTGCTTCAATGTCTACCTCGAATCCCGGGATTCCTTCGAGGACTATCTCTCGCGGTTGCACAGTCTGAGCGAAGACCGTCCCGTCCTGCTCACGGAGATCGGGCTGGACAGCCTGCGCGGGGGCGAGGAGCGACAGGCCACGATGCTCGAGTCGCAGATCACCGGAGCTTTCCGCCGCGGCTGCGTCGGTGTCGTCGTTTTCGCTTGGACGGATGAATGGTACCACGGAAAGTACCGCGTCGAGGATTGGGCGTTCGGCTTGACGACCCGCGATCGGACGCCGAAGCCCGCCCTTCCGGCCGTGTCGAAGGCCTTCGCGGCGGGGCCGTTTCCCCCCGACCTCCGATGGCCGAAGATCTCGGTCGTCGTGTGCACGTACAACGGCGCGTCGACGATCCGCGACACGTTGGAGGCCCTGCGCGATTTGGATTATCCTGCCTTCGAAGTAATCGTCGTGAACGATGGCTCCACGGACGAGACCGCGCGGATTGTCTCA
>VBLT01000086.1 GCA_005878615.1 Methanobacteriota archaeon | reverse complement strand
GGGATCGGGAAGAGCGAGTTGCTGTCGTACATGAGCCGGCTCTCTCCACGCGGGATTTATGCAACCGGCAAATCTTCAACCGCAGCCGGACTTACGGCCAGCGCCGTTCGCGATGAATTCGGAGAGGGCCGTTGGACCCTCGAAGCGGGTGCGTTGGTCCTTGCCGATCTCGGACTCGCATGTCTTCACCCAAGCGCCGAGGTTTTCATCGATGGCCTGCCTCACAGCATTGAAGGGTTGTTTGACGCCTCGAAGTCGGTCCAAGCAATCGCGGCAGGAGGACACGTCGAACTTTCACCTCTTGCGCGCCCCACGGTCGCTTTTGACACGGAGCGCGTGCAAGTACGCAACCAAACCGCGGCGTTTGTCACACGAAAGTCATACCGCGGCCCGATCCTGCACATTACACTCGCTTCCGGATTCGAGCTTAGAGTTACACCAGACCATCTTGTTCTGGATGGCGAGTCGTTCCGTTGGAAGAAGCTCCAAGACGTCCGTCCGACAGGAAGGCTCGTCGCGTGCCAGCGTCTCCCGAATGAAACGAACGAAGTGTACTTACTCGACATCTTGCCCGATGGTTGGATCGTGCAACCCTCGCGAGAAGAGAAGGAGGAGCTCCGCCGGATTCTCACAACTCGCTTCCCCACCTTGGCGGCAGCAAATCGTGCCTATGACTTGCCGCGCGACGCGCTCAATGGGCGGAGCGCCCTGGGTCTAGGATCGTTCCGCACTATCCTTCACGATGTGGGACTCTACAACTCGTGGAGGACTAAGGCCTTCGCCTATGGCCGACGCAAATCTACGGAACGCCTTCGAGTCGCGACAATTACGCCTGAACTTGCCTACGTCCTCGGATTCGTATGCGGAGATGGAAACGTCCAACGCGACGATCGCCATTCGAATCTGAGCATCTCCCAGTCGAGAGTCCACCTGCAGCAAATCCTGCGCCTCCTCCAAGTGACGAAGACGTTCACGCCACGAAATTGGGGAATGTATCCGCGCGCGGACCACTCACAAATTCGCGGACGATCGATCGAGAGCGCCTCTTACCATATGCACAAGGGATCGAACTTGCTCGCATTCATCTATGAGTGGCTGACCGATGATGACCTCGCGAATCTGCTGAGGCTAGACGACACCGCGATGCGCGGTTTCCTCGCAGGTCTCTTCGACGCAGATGGCTGCGTGTCCGTGAAACATTCCACCGCAGGAGGCAAACCGTACAAGTGCGTCGAGCTCCAGTTCATGTTTTCGTCGAGTGCGCGATCCAACAAACGACTGCTATACGCTCTCCGCCGTTTTGACATATATGCTCGTGTCCGCGAAGGGAAGAATGTCCTCTTCGTCCAGGTGACTTCGCGGTCCGACATACAGCGATTGCTGCTGGAATTGGGACCGCTCTCCGTCAAGGCGAAAGCCGTGCCCGCCGCGGGTACCCTACAGAGAGCAGACCATCAAGAGGCGCCATCGGAGGTCGTGTCCTCGATCCTCGCGCAAGTCCGGCCTCGCCCTTGGCGGCTCCTGAACAAGAGATACTGGAGCCAGTTGTACGATCTGGCCCATGCGCGCCGAAGGCCGTTCAAAGCCACGCTGGCAAAGCTCGCAGATAACATGAAGCCGTGGCTCTCCGACGAAGCTTACAATCGTCTTGCGGCACTCACCGCTCGCGACTACGCCCTCGATCGAATTGTTGAAGTCAGAGTCGAAGAGCACGACGGGTATGTCTACGACCTCCGAGTACCCGGCCTGAGCAATTTCGTTTGCGACGGGGTCGTGGTTCACAACTGCATCGACGAGATCGAGAAGATGAACCCGCAGGATCGATCCGCGATCCACGAGGCGATGGAACAGCAGAGGATCAGCGTGGCGAAGGCGGGCATCACGGCCGTCCTCCAGTCGCGGTGTGCCGTCCTCGCCGCCGCGAATCCGAAGTTCGGCCGGTTCGACGAGCACAAGTATATTTCGGAACAGATCGACCTACCGCCTGCCCTGCTCAGCCGTTTCGACATCATCTTCTCCATGATCGATCGCCCGCAGGCGGACCGCGATCGGGAGCTGGCGGAGCACATCCTGAAAGGCCACCGCGTCGGCGAGATCCGGCGGCGGCGCGAGACCGGGTTGGCCACCGAGGAGTCGCAGGCCCTCGAGGAACCGTACACGCCGCACTTGGATCCGGACTTCCTGCGCAAGTACGTGGCCTACGCGAAACGCATCTACCCCATCATGACGGTCGAGGCCATGTCGATCATCGAGAAAAAATACCTGGACATCCGAAGGACAGGGGAAGCGGCGGGTTCCAGCGTCCCGATCACCCCACGCCAGCTCGAGGCGATCATCCGCCTCGCAGAGGCGGGAGCGCGGATGCGGCTCAGCGAGGCCGTGACCGCGGACGACGCGGAGCGCGCGGTGCGGATCGTCGAATACTGGATGGGCAAGGTCGCCGGCGAGGAAGGCCGCTTCGACATCGACATCATCCAGACCGGAATCAGCCAGTCGCAGCGGGAACAGATCATCTCCATCCGCGACATCATCAATGAGCTCGCGGGGCCGGACGGCGTCGCGGACTACGAGGACATCGTCCGAATCGCCCAGGAACGGGGCATCCCTCCCGCGAAGGTCGACTCGTGGCTGAAACGCTGGGCGCAGGAAGGGGAGATTTACAGCCCCGTCAAAAACAAGTATAAGCTCGTCGAACGTTTGTAGCCGCGATCCTTCGATGCCGATCCGCATGAAGGTGTACCACCAAGGCAAAGAGACCTTGGTCGCGGCGGCCGATGCGGACCTGTTGGGCAAGACGTTCCGCGAGGGCAAATTCAAGATCGAGGTCGGCAAGTTCTACGAGGGGGACGTCGTCTCCGAGGACGGGTTCATCTCGAACCTCAAGCTCGCGACGATCGGCAACTTCGTCGGCCGAGAGACCGTCGAAGCCGCGATCCGCGCGGGGTTCGTCTCCGACGGCGGCATCCTGTGGATTGATGGCGTGCCGCATGCGCAGTTCGTGCTCATGTGACCCGAGGCTTCGACGACCGGTCCGCGGGTCGTCGGGACTTGCGCCAGCGACGCAGGACCCGCTTGGCGTGTTTCTTGAGCATCAGCGCGTACTTGCCCATGAGGGTGTGGCTGACGATCCCCAGGAGGATGCCGAGGCCCGAGAGACCGGCGACGACGGCGAGGAGGGCGATCAGCGGATCGCCGAATGGCCTTCCGGTCGTGAGGATCGTCCGCGAGAGGCGACCGACGAGGCCGAGCAAGCTCACGCCCAGCCCAAGTCCCAGGAGGAACCGACCCCGTCCGACTCGGCCCCAGGAGAAGTGGAGTCCGCCGAGGAGGACGAAGATGCCGCCGAAGTACGTCGTGAAGCCCAGCAAGGCGAGCAAGATGAGGACGACGAGGACCGGCGGGTTGTTGAGGTAGGGCGCGACGTAATCCTCGTAGATCCCCGAGATGCTGCAGGGCGGAGAGGCGCATTGCGTTGCGTTGTCGGTGATCTGCCCGCCGAGGAGGCACGACGCGGAGAGGATGGCGAGGATGACCGCGTCCCGGTGGCGGATCTGTCGCAAGCGCCACCAAGATGGTTCTTTCTTCGCCATCGCTCGAGCCGACGCGCCGCCGGCTACTTATGGCCTTCCGTATGGATATCCGGCCCGCTCGCCCACGCCAGCACTTAAGTAGCGCGGCGCGATGGAAAAAAGGAACCCATGTTCTGCGTCGAGTGCGGGGCGGAAGGCCCGGTCTACGAAGGCCTCTGCGCGAACTGCTTCCGGAAACGGCATCCGATCGTCGCGCCGGTCGAGTTCGTCGACGTCCCGCGCTGTCAGTCCTGCGGGTCGTACCGGCTCCGGTCCGGCTGGACGAAGGCGGATCGCGACCTGGTGATCCCGCAGCTCCTCCGGGAGGCGATGCCGCCCCTCGCTCCCTATGAGCGGCTGAGCTTCACGCACGTCGCGCGGGAGGAGGACGCGAACAACCTCTCCGTCCGGGTCAAGGCGGCGGGCCGGTTCCAGGAGCTGACCGCGGTCCAAGATTTCCAGGTCCGGATTCGCATCAAGCCCTCGTACTGCGACGCGTGCCAGAAGCAACGCGGACGGTATTACGAGGGAATCCTCCAAGTCCGCGGGGAGGACCGCGAGCTCGCGCCGCGCGAGGTGCGGGCCGCGCGGACGTTCGTCACCGCCCGCATCGATCGGTCGGAGGACTCGGAGGCCTTCGTCTCCCGCATCGAAGAGGTCCATGGCGGCCTCGACTTCTACGTCAGCACGAACGCGCTGGCCAAGGGGCTCGCGCGGGATCTCGCAGGGGCCTTCGGCGGCACGGTGACGGCCTCGCCGAAACTGTTCGGTCAGCGGCAGGGCCGCGAGGTCTACCGGGTCACGGCCCTCGTCCGCCTGCCGGCCTTCCAAAAGGGCGATGTCGTGCGCCACAAGGGGGCCATCGCGGAAGTCACGTCGGTCCGACCGTTCGTCGTCCTGCGAGACCTCGCGACGGGCGAGTCGAGGCGCTTCAAGCCGAAGGACGTCCGCGGAGCGAACCGGATCGACGCGGAGCGTTTTGAGGCGCAACTCGCCCGGCTCGATTCCGGAGAGCTCGTCGCGATCCATCCGGAGACCGCGGCGGAGCGTCCCCTCCGAACCGCGTCGAAGCGGCCTGAGGCGCGGGCAGTCGTCGTCTGGACCTCGGAGGCCGCGTACCTGTCGAGCCTCCCGCCGGAGGGCTCGAAGGATTAATGGGCGCCGGGGCTTTGACCTCGCAGATGACGGTGGCCCTGGGCTGCCGAGCCCTGGACGACCTCTTGGGCGGGGGAGTCGAGGAGGGATGCATCACCCTCCTCCATGGGGAGGCGGGGAGCGGCAAGACGAACTTCTGCTTGCAGCTCGCGCGGAACGTCGTCCGCGCGGGACACAAGGTGATTTACATCGACACGGAAGGCGTCTCCCTCGAGCGGCTGCGTCAGATCTGCGGGGACGACTTCGAGCTCGTCGCGAAGAACATCCTCTTCTCCGAGCCGTACAGCTTCGAGGAGCAGGAGAAGTTGATCGAGAAGGCCGTCAAGCTCTCGGAAGGCAACCGGGAGGTCGGCCTGATCGTCATCGACAGCATCACGATGCACTACCGACTCACGATGCGCGACGAGACCCGGCGCGACGAGCGGTACGGCCTCACGCGGCAGATCGGCAAGCTCCTCCGGGTTTCGCGGCAGCGCGACATGCCCGTCGTCGTCACGTCGCAGGTGTACACGGACATCGACACCGGCGCCTACTTGCCGCTCGGCGGCCATATGTTGAGCCACAACGCGAAGACGATCCTCCGGTTCGAACGGTCGGGAGCGTCGCTGCGGACGGCGGTCCTCGACAAGCATCGACATCGGGAAGAGGGGATGCGGGCGACCTTTAGGATCACCGCCCGCGGGCTCGAGGACTGACGAGCAATCGGCTCGGGCTTCCTCATCGATGGCCGGTGGGATCCCGCTGAAGATTCGTCAGGCTTCTTCGGCGAACCGTATCGCCTTGTCGTAGTCGCTGCGTTCCAACCAATCGCGATTATCTTTCATCAGCCACCGCGCCTCGGTCCCATCCAGCCCGAAGTCCTTCGCCCGCTTCGCGCCTCAAGGGCCTGGGCCGCAACCGCGAGGGCCTCCTCGCGCGCGGCGACCGCAGGGATCGGTCAGGCCTCCCGCGAACCTTGGACCTCGATGAGGCTTTCCAGGAATTGTTTCGCTTCCGGATCGCGGGCCGGGAGCCGACGCAACGCGTCCCGCGCGGCCTTCTGGTACTCCCGGATGCGATCCTCCATGGCGGGCAAGACATGCGTCCGAAGGAGGTCCCGCACGACCGCGACATCACGCTTGGTCGTCTTCGTCCCCCGGCCATAGGCCCGTAGGAAGGCGGTCCGATCCGCGCCGTGGAGCCGTCCGCGTGCGAGGACATAGAGGCGGGTCCTCTTGCCTTGCCGGATGTCCCCTTCCGACGATCCGCCGATCTGCGAAGCGACGACTCCCGATCCGAGGAGATCGTCGCGATCTTGGAACGCGACCGCGAGGGCCCGCGCGTACGTCTCGAGCGCGGCTCGATCCTCCGAGGAGGCCCGGGCGGCGATCGCGGCCGTGGCGGCCGCTCCCACGTAGAGGCGGGCCGTCTTCGCCTCGCTCATCCGGACGTATGCGTCCTCCGGGATGTCCGCCACCCGCTCGAAGTCGATGTCGAGGCCTTGCCCGTCGCTGAGGATCAGGTCGACCGTCGTCAACTCGGCGAGCAACTCCAGCCGAACGGACGGATGGAGGCCGACCGCGCGCTCGATCGCCCACTCCGCAAGGGAGCGGATGCGGAGCGCGTCGAGGATCGCCTGCGAGACCCCGTACCGATGTCGGCGCGTCCGGAAGACGGTCGCGGGCCGCGCGCCGTCGGCGCCGCGGTACAGGCGGGCGTTCGAGGACCACGCGCTCGGGAACTTCCGCCGGCGGAAGTCCTCGTCCATGATGTCGTCGAGGAAGAGCGTGTACAGATGGTACCACTCGAGCCAGGTGGCCGCCCGCTCCAGATCCTGGGAGGGTCGCTCGCCCGTGAGCAATCGGTAGCCGGCGAGAGCGAGGGCGAACCGGTACCGTTTCCCGGCCAGGAAGAGACGCGAATTCTGACGCATCGTCTTCGTCGACGGGAAGGATCCCTCGGGATGTTCCGCGGCGAACTCGGTCCAGATCGATTCCATGTGCGCGTTGGAAAGGTCTCGATACGGCTTCAGCAGGGATTCGAGTCGTGCCTCCGCTGACGCCGAAACGGTCGAGGTCATGCGGTCACGCTTCCCGCGCCTCGAGCCAACTCAGGGTCGGCGGGCTCACGATGACCTTCCGCTCCTGGAGTTCCGGAATCGAGGTCGACCCGGTGAGGAACATCGCGGCCTTGAGCTCCTCGATGACCGCGCGCAGCTCCGCCACGACCGCGTCGGCGGAGACCTTCGCGGCCTCGAGCATCGGCTTCGCCATCCCGGCCACCGTCGCCCCCAAGGCGATCCCCTTTGCGGCATCGAGGCCGCTCCGGATGCCGCCGGTCGCGATGAGCGGCAGGCCCACGTCGGCGAGCCGGATCGACGCCGGTGTCGGGATGCCCCAATTCCAGAACGTGGCCCCCAGGCGTTCCTTCAGGCTCGACGCCTCCTTCCGAGCCCGGTAGTGTTCCACCGCGGAGAACGAGGTGCCCCCGAGGCCGCCGACGTCGATCGCCTGGACGCCGGCCTCCTTGAGTCGGGTCGCCGCCTCCCGCGAGATCCCCGCGCCGGTCTCCTTCGCCATGACGGGGAACTTCGCCGCGAGGGTCCGGATCGCCGCGAGGCAACCCTTGGCCCGGCGGTCCCCTTCCGGCTGCACCACCTCCTGTAGGAAATTGAGGTGGATGATCAGAGCGTCGGCGTCGATCATGTCGATCGCACGCTTCGCGTCCGCGAGGCCGTAGGCCCTCTTGCCTTCCTGCGGCACGAGCTGCGGGGCGCCGAGGTTCGCGAAGACGAGCGGGACGCCGTGATCCCTCACGACCGCGTACGTCGCGGCGAGCTCCGGCTTCTCCAGGGCGGCCCGCTGCGATCCGACGCCCATCGCGACGCCGACTTCGGCTGCGGCCTTCGCGAGGTTCGCATTGATCTCCTTCCCCATGCCGAAGCCCCCGGTCATCGAGGAGATGATGAGGGGCGCCCGGAGCTTCTTGCCGAAGAACTTCACGCTCAGGTCGATCGCGTCCAGGTCGATCTCCGGGAGCGCGTCGTGCACGAGGTGGATGTCGTTCCAGTAGTTGTATTCCGCGGAGACATTCTCCTTCAGGATGATGTTGACGTGCTCCGCCTTCCGCTGTTCCGTCTTCGACGGCTCGACCATCTCAGGGACCTCGGGCGATCCGGGTGCCGACGACCCGCCGGCCTCGGAGTGCATCCCGGACTCGGTTCTTTACGTTACCGTTGACGATGAGGCATTCGCCCGTGTGCGCCGCGATCTCGAACATCCGACGCACCTTCCCCTCGATGCTCCCGGTGACGTCGGTCCGCTTGGCGGAGGAAAACTCGATCTTCGAGAGGTCGGCCTCGGAGACCTTGTCCAGCAGCCGCGCGTCGCGACGGCGCTTCGGGTCCGCGGTGAAGAGTCCGTCCACGTCGGCGACGAAGACCGCGCGATCGGGGCGGAAGGCGCGCGCGAGCTCGAGCATCAGCAGATCCCCGGAGCAGATGGAGAACCCTCGCCGCACATCCCGCACGACGTCCCCGAAGGTGACCGGCGTGAAGCCCATCGAGGCGAACTCCAGGAACGGCGTCAGGTCCATCGAAGAGACGGCCCCGTCGTCCAGGGAAAGGATGGCGGAAGGCGGGATCGGCGCAGCGGCGAGACGAACCGCGTTCAGGGCATTCACGATGAGGCGGTCCAAGTCGCGGACATCCGCCTGGACGCGCGCGGCCGCCGCGCGCTTAGCAGGGGTCGGGCCGCCCTCGTTCAGGCGGTGGTGGCTCGCCAGGATGTGCCCGAAGGAGCCGGCGCCGTGGACGACGAGGAGCGGTTGGCGGACCGCCGCGAGCTCCGCAGCGAGGCGTCGGATCGCCGGACGGCGGGCCGTGCGGAGTTTGTCCTTGTCCGTCACGACGCTCCCGCCGAGCTTCACGAGGAGCATCGGCTCGCGCGACACAATGCGACGCTCTTAATGATTTCCCGGTCGGCGACGGAGCCGGCCAAGGATTAAATATCGCTCCCCCTTTCGAGCGCCCTCCGACGATGACGCGCAAGCCAAATAGCATGTATCGGGAGATCCGCGGCCAGGCCTATGCCCAGAAGCGTTACATGGGCGGCGTCCCCGGGATCCGGATCAGCCAGTTCGACATCGGCGACCTGAGGACGAGCTTCCCGGTCCATGTCCACCTGATCGCGGAGGAGCAATGCCAGATCCGGCATATCGCCCTCGAGGCGGCGCGCATCTCCGCGAATCGCTATATTGTGAAGAAGGCGGGCAACGGCTACCACCTGAAGCTCCGGCTCTATCCGCACAACGTCCTGCGGGAGAACAAGATCGCGACCGGCGCCGGCGCGGACCGCATCTCCGAAGGGATGCGCGCGGCCTTCGGCGCGGCCGTCGGGACCGCGGCCCGCGTGCATCCGGGCATGAAGATCTTCTCGATCTCGACGACGGAGGACCATGTCGCCGACGCGAAGGAAGCCCTCCGGAAAGGCGGCGTGAAGCTCCCGACGCCTTGGCGGATCGAGATCGAACGCGAGAAGAAACGCTAGGCCTGAAGGGACACCTTTTTCCCGACCCGCGCGGTGTCTTCGAGTCCATGGGCGAGACGGACCGGCTGCTCGAGGTGATCCGCGGCCGCAACGCGAAGACGGTCGGACTCCAGTTTCCGGTCGGCCTGCGCACGAAGGCCGTGGCACTCGCCCACGAGATCGAGTCGAGGACGGGCGTGACCTGCCTGGTCTCGGCTGATCCATCCTTCGGCGCCTGCGATGTGGCGGAGATGCCGGTGGACCTGATCGTCCACCTGGGCCATGCGCCGATGCCCCACCTGCGGTACAACCGGGTCTTCTTCTATGATCTCCCAGGTCCCCCGCTCGCTTCGCTGGCCTTCGTCGATGCGGCGGAGCCTCTTCTCCCGAAGCGCGTCGGGCTCCTGACGACGACCCAGTTCCGCCACTGGCTACCGTCGATCAAGGACCACCTCGAGACGAAAGGGCACGTCGTCCGCATCGGGGAGCCGGACCGGCGGGTCGCGTACGCGGGCCAAGTCCTCGGATGCGATTACCACACCGCGACGGTCGTCGAAGGCGACGTCGACGGCTACCTGTACATCGGCACGGGGGACTTCCATCCCCTCGGGGTGGCGATCCTCGTCGACAAGCCTGTGATCGTCGCGGACCCCGAGCGCGGGACCGCCCGCGACCTCCAGGAGGTGCGCGACCGCGTGCTCCGGCAACGCCACGCCGCAATCGCGAGGGCCCACGATGCCCAGATGTTCGGCATCCTCGTGTCGAAGAAGATCGGCCAGGCGAGGATGGACATGGCCCTCGCGCTCAAGGCCCTGGCGGAGAAACACGGGAGGCAGGCGAGCCTGTTCCTCATGGACCTCGTCGCGCCCGATCTGCTCCAGGGATATCGCGTGGACGCGTGGGTCAACACGGCGTGTCCGCGGATCGCCATCGAGGACGTCCTGCAGTACAAGGAGCCGATGCTGACGCCGCAGGAGTTCGAGATCGTCCTCGGCGAACGCGAGTGGACGGACTACCGCTTCGACGAGATCCGCGCGTAGCCCGAGAAGCTCATGAGGTTGGCTGCCCCTCTCGGGGGAGGATTTGCATGGCGACGCCGCGCCTCCTCGAAGGGATCGTCCTCTACTCCAAAGACCTCGACCGCGCACGCGCGTTCTATCGGGATGTGATGGGCCTGCCGATCCTCCTGGAGGAGGCTCACGTCATCCACTTCGACGCGGGCAGCGTCCGCCTCGCGATCCATCGCTACCCGACCGGAGAGATGAAGGGGGCGCCCGAAGGCTTCCTCGTCTTCGGGGTCCCCGACCTCGATGCGGCCTATGCCGAGCTCGAACGACGCGGAGCGGAGTTCCTGGGACCGCCTGCGACCCGGCCGTACGGGAAGGTCGCCTACCTGCGGGACCCCGAGGGCCATGAGATCGGCTTGCTCCAGGAGCCCTCCGAAGGGTCGGACGGGTTTCGTCGAGTCGGCCCCCTGGTTCAACGGTTCAATCGGATCGTCTCCAAGCTCTCCGACTGAACGGTCCGCTCCGAGCCCGGGCCACCGATGTTATAGTCATTTGACCATAACTCGTCCGATCACGTGGTTCCGAGGCTCCGAATATCCGTGAGGCTCGCGGCCCGAAGTTTCTCGAGGTCATCCGCGACCTTTGCATAGTACACTTCGCACCGGTGCGCGGCTTCTCCTCGAGCGCGGGGCGAGTCGACCGGACCCACGTACTCCTTCACCTGAACCCGGGATCCGCCTCGGCTCTCGTAGTGCCAGAAGTACAGATACCGCCGCTCCCGAACCGGATGGACGTACACGCCACAGCCGACTTGCATGGAGCTCAGTAGGTGTTATAGTTATTTAACTATAACCACGGGGTACGCGAATCGACTGTCGCATCGCCTTTTTGACGGTCCCCAGCTTATCCAGCCGACGATGGTCCGTGTCCAAAAGGCGGTCGTGCTCCTCTCCGGAGGGATGGACTCGGCGACCGCCCTCGCCATGACCCAGAAAGAGGGGTTCGACGTGATCGCCCTCACCCTCGACTACGGCCAGCGCCACCGGCGGGAGATCGCCGCCGCGAAGCGGGTCGCGGCCCACTTCCGCGTCCGAGAGCACCGCGTCGTCTCCTTGGACCTGACGGCGATCGGCGGGTCGGCCCTCACGGACCAGCGCATTCCGATCCCGGAGGGACGACCAATGCAAGAGATCGGGCGCGGGATCCCGGTGACTTATGTCCCGGCCCGGAACACGATCTTCTTGTCCTACGCCCTCGGACTCGCAGAGGCCGCCGGCGCGGCGGCCATCGTCATCGCCGCAAATTTTCTCGATTATTCCGGATACGTGGACTGCCGCCCGGAATTCTATCGAGCGTTCCAAGAGGTCGCCCGCCTCGGGACCAAACGCGGGGTCGAAGGACATCCGATCGAGATCCGGACGCCCCTCATCGAGATGTCCAAAGCGGACATCGTCCGGACCGGCGAGTCGTTGGGGGTCCCGTGGGCCCTCACGTGGTCCTGCTACCACGGTCGGGCGAAAGCCTGCGGCGTCTGCGACTCCTGCCAGCTCCGCCTCAAAGGCTTCCGCGAGGCCGGGATCCAAGATCCGCTCCCGTACGCCGGGTCCGCAGCGAAGAACGCTTAAGTGGGGCCCCGCGCATCGGTTGCGTCGTGCAGGCCCAGACGGCCGTCTCCGTCCGAAAGGGGCAGGAGCTCCTCCTCAACGAGATGTACGTCTCGATCCAGGGAGAGAGTTCTCTCGCAGGCCTCCCGACCGTCTTCGTGCGC
>VBLT01000085.1 GCA_005878615.1 Methanobacteriota archaeon | reverse complement strand
GCGCGGTTGACGGAGGCCAAGGTCTTCGAACTCGCCTCCCCATGCAGGCGCGCGATCTTCGTCGTGTCTATCGACCGATGGCGATGGTGTCGAAACGGGTGACGATCCCCAGTGCAATCGCTCCGAGCACGATCGCCAAGACGGCGAAAACGACGACGAGGATCCGATAAGCGATCCTCATGGCGCCGTCGAAGGCGCGACGGCCGCATGAAGGTTTCGCGGGCTTCCGTCCTCGTCCCGCGGGGCTCAAGATCGCAAGACGATCTCGATGTTGACTCCGTCCGGCACCTGGATGCGCATGAGCTGGCGCAAGGCCCGCTCGTCCGCATCGAGGTCGATGAGCCGCTTGTGGATCCGCATCTCCCAGCGGTCCCAGGTCTCGCTCCCTTCGCCGTCGGGGGACTTGCGGACGGGCACGACGAGACGCTTCGTCGGGAGCGGGATCGGCCCCGCCATCGCGACGCCGGTGCGCTCGCTGATCAGCTTGATCTGTTGGCACACGTTGTCGACCTTCTTCGGGTCCGTGCCGCTGAGCGAGATCCGCGCCTTCTGGGCCATGCGTCAACCTGGGGAATCGGATCTCGCGGGCGTAGGTCACTTCGCCTTCTCGACGTCGATGACCTGGCCCGCCGCGACGGTCTGGCCCATGTCGCGGACCGCGAAGCGGCCCAGCTGGGGGAAGGCCTTGTACGCCTCGATGACGAGGGGTTTCGTCGGCCGGATTTTCACCCGGGCCGCGTCGCCGGTCTTGAGGAAGTCGGGCTTCTCGGGCTTCGGCGCACCGGTCTTCGGGTCGAGCACCGCGATCAGTTCCTCGAAGGTGCAGGCGACCTGGGCCGTGTGGGCGTGGAAGACCGGGGTGTAGCCGGCCGTGATGACGCTTGGATGATTGAGGACGACGATCTGGGCCGTGAAAGACTTGGCAATGGTCGGAGGATTGTCGGTCGGCCCGGCGACGTCGCCGCGGCGGAGATCCTTCTTGTCGATCCCGCGGACGTTGAAGCCCACGTTGTCGCCTGGCTCGGCCTGGGGGATTTGCTCGTGATGCATCTCGATCGACTTGACTTCGCCGACCTTGTCCGAGGGATTGAAGTGAATCTTCATGCCGACCTTCAGGAGGCCCGTCTCGACGCGGCCGACCGGCACGGTCCCGGCTCCCGTGATCGAGTACACATCCTGGACCGGGAGGCGGAGCGGCAGGTTCGTCGGCTTGGGTGGCACGGTCAGCTGGTTCAGCGCCGCGACGAGGGCGGGTCCCTTGTACCATGGCATCTTGGTCGACGCCTTCGTGATGTTCTCGCCCTTGTACGAGCTGATCGGGATGAAGGGGATCTTGTCGACCTTGAAGCCCGAGATTTTCAGAAGCCCACTCAATTCCGTTTTCAGTTCGTTGAAACGCTTCTCCGAATACTCAGGTTTGCTCGCGTCCATCTTGTTGATCGCGACGATCAACTGTTCGACGCCGAGGACCTTCGCGAGGTAGATATGCTCCTTCGTCTGCGTCTGCACGCCTTCCGCGGCGCCGACGACGAGCACGGCGGCGTCCGCCTGGGACGTGCCGGTGATCATGTTCTTGACGAAGTCCCGGTGGCCCGGGGCGTCGATGATCGTGAAGTAGTACTTGTCCGTGTCAAAGCGCTTGTGCGCGACGTCGATCGTCAGGCCGCGCTCCCGCTCCTCCTTCACCTGGTCCATGACGAAGGCGAACTCGAACGTGGCCTTGCCCATCTGCTCCGCGAGCTTCTTCAGGTTCTCGAGTTCGTGGGGGTCGATGTTCCCCGTGTCGTACAGGATCCGGCCGACGGTCGTCGACTTCCCATGGTCGACGTGGCCGATGAACACCAGGTTGAGGTGGGGCTTCGCGGGCATGTGGCTTACTCCGTGGACCGCTCCTTAACATCCAGTCGTATTTATGTTTTCCCTGCGCGACACGCGCGATTTTCTCCGAGAAAATCCTCGGTTCACGAGAAAGGGGCTCACATGCCGCCGAATCGCAGACCGGCCGACTCGATCACGTCTTCATGGGAGCGGGCAACCTCGGCTTTTGCGGTGCGCCGTAAATCGAGGAAGGCCAACTGTGTCCAGGCCGCCGGCTTAGGGAGGTCTGCCGCGGGCATTTCGGCCCGGAAGAGGAATTCCATGTCCCAGTGGGTCGGGGCGTTCGGGAAGCGCTTCGGCGTGTAGGCCTCCGACACTACTTTCGGCTCCGAGAATCGGAGATCGGACAACTCGAGCTGCTCGCGAGCGATGCGTCGGGCGGCATCTTCCGGTGATTCTTGGAAGATGAGGTGGGAGGAAGGTAGCATCCAGCCCCGCGAATGCGCCTCCACGCGGGAGGGATCGAGGGCCCCGATATGATCCCAAGGGGCTCGGGGGTTCATGCGGCCCATGAGGACCTTCCTCGGATCCCCGGTCTCCGTGATGATGAGGAAGGCGGATAGACAGAAGGCACCGGCGGGAATTTCCGTGATGCTGAATGCCGCGGTGTCTGGAGACTTGCTGAAGCGCGCGAATCGCCGATCCGTCGTCATGGTCCTTCCGACGAGACCATGGTCCCCATGAGGTTTCAGGATTCGCCGATTCCCGGTCGAGGGACCCGGGGCACGGCTCACGCCGCGTAGTAGGCTTCGTCGTACGGCTCCGGCGCCAGACCTTTCCGCGTACGGATCCCGCGCACGACCTCGCCGAGGAGGTTCGTCGGGACCGGCTCGAAGCCGGCGTTCTCCGTGGACCAGAGGGCGCGGCCTTGCGTCGCCGATCTGATCGCGGACGCGAACCCGAACATCTCGGCCACAGGCGCCCGGGCGTGGATCACCGTGATCTCGCCTTCCTGGGTGATGTCCTCGATCACGCCTCGCCGGCTCTGGATCTCTCCGATCGCGGAGCCCATGAAGTCCTGCGGGACGTTGATGAAGACCTTCTGGATCGGCTCGAGGAGGATCCGGCCTCCCTGAACGATCGCCCCGTAGATCGAGGAGCGCGCGGCCGGGATGACCTGCGCTGGACCCCGGTGCACGGAGTCCTCGTGGAGCTTCGCGTCGACGAGGCGCACCTTGAGGCCCATGCACTTCTCCGCCGCGAGGGGGCCCTTGTTCATCGCCTCGATGTACGCCTCCTTGATGAGCTCCATCGTCTCGTGCAGGTATTGGATCCCTTTCGTGGAATCGATCAGGACATTCGTGTCGTGAATCCAGACGACGTTCTTCGCCTCGTTGCGGTCCACGCCGAGTTCCTCGAGCTTCTTCGCGAGGACCTTGGAGTCCTTGATCCGCTGGCCCGACGCGATTTCGCCCGCGCGGATCGCCTCGACGACCTTCGCTTCCAGCGGGAGGGCCTCCATGTAGAACCGGTTGTGCTTGTTCGGGGACTTGCCCTCGAACGGTCCGCCCTTGCCGCCGACGCCCTCCCGGTACACGACGATCGGCGGGCTCGTCGTCACGGGGATCTTGTAGTCGTTCTGGACGCGGTAGATCGTGATCTCGAGATGGAGCTCGCCCATCCCGGAGATCAGGTGCTCGCCCGTCTCCTGGTTGATCTCGACCTGGATGCTCGGATCCGCCTTCGCGAGGAGCCGCAAGGCCTCGACGAGCTTCGGCAGATCGGACGTCGACTTCGCTTCGACCGCGATCGTCACGACGGGGTCGGAGTAGTGGACGATCTTCTCGAACGTCTGCATGTCCTTGTCGTCGCTGACGGTGGAGCCGGCGATTGCATCCTTCAGCCCGACGACCGCGACGACATTGCCGGCGTCGATCTCGTCGACCGGAATCCGATCCGGGCCTACGATCATCGCGACGGTCTGCGCGCGCTGCGGCTTCGGCATGCCGACGACCCACAGCTCCTGCCCGCGGCGGATCTTCCCGGCGAAGAGGCGGCCCGCGGCGACCTCGCCCGCCTGCGGGTCGACGATGATCTTGGTCACCATGAACCCGACCGGGCCGTTCTCGTCGACGGTCATCATCGCCTTCCCGATGGGCGACTCCAGGTCCCCTTTCCAGATGACCGGGATCCGAGTCTTCTGCGCCTCGAGCGGGTTCGGCAGGTGGCGGATCACCATGTTCAGCACGACGTTGTGGAGGGGCGCCTTCTTCGCCAACTCCTTCATCGTGCCTTCCTGGCAGTGCTTGTAGACGTCCTTGAACGTGATCCCCGTCCTCTTCATGTACGGGACGGACAGGGCCCATTTGTGATACGCACTGCCGAACGCAACGCTGCCGGCCTCCACGTTGACGGGCCACTTCGCGCCCAGGTCCTCGGGGAGGAACTTACGGATCCGGTCGTTGACGACCCCGATGATCTTCTGGAATCGCTGCTGCATCTGGTCCGGCGAGATCTTCAGCTCGTTCACGAGGCGGTCGACCTTGTTGATGAACAGGACCGGCCGGACCCGTTCCTTGAGGGCCTGGCGGATGACCGTCTCCGTCTGCGGCATGATGCCCTCGACCGCGTCATCGAGGATGATCACGCCATCGATCGCGCGCATCGCCCGGGTGACGTCGCCGCCGAAGTCCACGTGACCGGGCGTGTCGATCAGGTTGATGAGGAACTGCCCGCCCTCGAAGTCGTGGACCATGGATGCGATCGCGGCGTTGATCGTGATCCCGCGGGCCTGCTCCTGCTCGTCGAAGTCCATGAAGAGCTGCTGGCCGGCCAGCTCCTCCGAGATCATGCCCGCGCCGGCGATGAGCGAATCGGACAGGGTGGTCTTCCCGTGGTCCACGTGCGCGGCGGTCCCGATGTTGCGGATGCGCTCCTTCTGGTGGAGGAGGGTCTGGGCCTTCTTGATGTTGTCTTCCTTACGTCCCATGAGCGGCGCACCAAACGTTCAACGTGGGCGAGATGAATTGTCGCACCGGGCCGAGGCTAATTAAACCTTCGGTCTCTGGAGAGAATTATCGCGCAGACGCCGCGATTCGCTCGAGCTCTTCCTTCTTCGCGATCGCGGAGCTCTGCATGTCTCCCTTCGCCGCGTTCAGGATTTCGTCCGCGAGGCACTCTTCGACCGGCTTGCGGTTCTTGAACGTCGCCGACACCGCGCCCATGCAAAGGTTGCGCAACGCGAGGTCGAGGCGGCGCGACGGCGCGACGTCGACGGCGCGGGGCACGGAGATCCCTCCGAATCGGAGGCGCGTGATCTCCTCCCGAGGGGCCGCCTTCTCGATCGCGTCCACGAGGATCTGCACCGGATGCTTGCTCGTGCGCTGGGCGATGATCTCGAACGCGGAGCGCACGACCCGGTAGGATTTCGCCTTCTTCCCGGTGTAGTTCTCCGTCCGCATCATGTTGTTGATGAGCCGCTCGACGAGGTTCGCCTTCGCCTTCCCGAACGGTTTGTTCGCCCACCGCCCTCCGGTGTGCGGGATCACGATCGGGGAGAGGTTCATGTACTTCGCCAGGCCCGCGTCGTGGACCTCGACGTCGTTGAGGTCGTACTTCTCGAACAGCTTCATCTCATAGATGGGCCGCTTCCGCGGCTTCTTGGGCTCCTTCTTCGGCTTCTCGACGACAGGAGCTTCCTCCGAGGGGGGCGCCTCTCGCGGCGTCTCCGGAGGTGCGGAGGGCTCCGCGGGAGGCGCCGGGGGAACGGCTTCGGGCGGAGGAGGGGGCGGGGGTGGTGTCTCCGGAGGCGGCGGGGGCTCAGGCTCCACGCGTCTACCTCACGGGTTTCTCTTTCCGGCCCCGGACCAGCTCGTCGAGGCTGACGCCGTTGACCTGGATCACCTTGTATCGGACGCCGGGGATGTCTCCATAGGAACGGCCCATCCGGCCGCCGATGCCCTCGACGAGGACCTCGTCGTGTTCGTCGATGAAGTTGATCGCGCCGTCGCCGACCGCGAAGGCCGTCACCTGGCGGCCGTTCTTGATGAGCTGGACCTTCACGCACTTGCGGAGCGCGGAGTTCGGCTGCTTCGCCTCGATCGCCACTTTCTCGAGGACGATCCCCTTGGCCTGCGGCGATCCTTCGAGCGGGTCCGATTTCTCCTTGAGCCGCAGGGTCCGCCGCTTGTAGTACCGGTCCGACCACCGTCGGGTGCGGCGCTCGTCCTTCAGCTTGCGCGCCGCGAAGAGACCCCGTGCCACAAAGGAACCTCGGTGAAGAGGCGTCCTAATTTCCAGGTGATATTTAAGGGTGGTGCGGCGTCGAAGCTCGTCCTATCAGGCGGCCGGGACTTCGACGGCCCGCTCGCAATACGGACAGATGACGCGCTCTTCGGGGAAGTACCACGTGTCGACTTTCCCGCCGCAGTTCGGACACGCTCCGACGAAATGCTCCTGTCCGCCCGCCTGGTCTTGCGTCACGAACTCGTCGGCGGTGCGGTCGAGGACGCCCTTGACGAGTCCGTCGTCCATCGCCTCCCCGAGGAGTTTCTCCGTCTCGAATCGGGTCTTGCCAATCCGCTCCGCCATCAGGTCCATCTTGATCCGGCGCTGGGACTTCGCCCAGTTCGCGAACTCGACGACGACCCGCTCGTGGCGCCACTGCCGGACCCCGAGGAGGATCGAGACGGTCCCCGGGACGATCGTGATCGGCCCGCACAGGTACACGAGCTGCGGGACGTCCCACAGGAATACGAGGAAGAACAGGCCGAAGAACATCGCGAATCCGCCGATCGCGAAATAGGCGATGGACGGGAGCTCGAGGATCGAGGATCCTTGGGGCACGCGGGTTCGAGGAGGGCGCCGGTACTTCAATCCCGCGATGTAGGAATCAGACGAACGTACGAACCGCGGAATTTCACTTGCCGTCGGGCGGACCCACGGGATCCGGCGACGCGCGCCGCGGTTCTTTCGCGGGCTCCCGGATGAAGGCGACCCCGGCCCCGGAAATGCCGATGAAACTGATGGCCAGGACGGCGAAGGCCAGGGATCCGACGGCCTCCGTGAGCGCCCCTCCGAGGATCGGCCCGATGATGAGGCCGGATCCGAAGATGATCGAGTAGATGCCGAACGTCGTGCCCGAGACGGCCCGCTCGACGATGTCGCCGAGGTAGGCGAGCGCGGCGGGCGGGAACGTCCCGGCTCCCGCGGCGAGGATCGCGATGAGGGGCCACTCGGAGACGAGGAGGCTCAGGTTCGTTCCGGAGGGGGCCGTCGCGGCCGCGAAGAGGATCGAGATGCCTCCGAAGCACGCGAGACCGAGGGCCATGAACGGCCTCCGGAGGCGCGCGCGATCGGAGAGGCGGCCGCTGAAGGCGAGGGAGCCGCCGAGGGGCAGGCCGAGGGACGCGACGATGATGAGGAGCGACGACAGCGGCGCCGTCCCTCCCGTCCCGATCAGGTGGTCCGTGAAGCTGAGCACGTAGCCGTACAAGGCCACGACGGGGACGTAGACCGGGAGCAGCCGCCGGATGTCGCGGTTCCCGAGGACGGTTCGGAGGAGTTCGATGGTGCCCCGCTGCGGCTCCGGCACGAACTCCGTCTCCCGGACGAGGAACTGCACGATGACGACGCTCGCGGTGACGCCCAGGCCGCCCGCGGCGAGGACGACCGCCTCCGCGACGGAAGCCTTCAGGGCGAGGAATCCCGCGCCGAATCCGCCGACGAGACCACCGAAGGTCACGAGGTCGAAGAAGGCGAAGAGCTGCGCGCGGTTCTCCACGTTCGCGTGGTCGTTGACCATCGCGAGGGTCGAGGCGACCTTCGCCGCGGCCCCGATGCCGAACATCGCGAAGAACACGGCGACCAGGTAGGGCCGCAGAACATCCGGCGTCGGCGGGCCGATGCTCGGGATGAACAGGAAGACCGCGGCGGCCGTGATGAGGTGGGCGAGGACGAGGATCCGCTTGCGCCCCATCCGGTCGCAGAGTGCGCCGAAGTACCCGACGGTCGTGATCTCGGCGAGCGGATAGACCGCGAAGAGGAGGCCTTTCCAAAAGGCGTCCTTCGGGTCCGGGTACATCACGTGCTGCATGACCGCGACGCCCGCGAAGGCCGCGGCCCGCATGACGAACGTGGCGAAGTAGAGGGAGGTGAGGTTCGAGAGGTCGCCAGGCTCCAGATGGAACGTCTTCATCAGGAAACGCGTGAGAGGTCCCATTCGGCTTCGCCGGCGCCAGCCGCGCCACCGGGAGCCACGTATTTGAGGATGGTCCCGCGGCTCTCACCGCGTCGAATCAAGGGTCGCGACCCTGAAACTAAGGTGCGAATTCTTAAGTAGGGCGGGACTCCCATGGCCGGTCCGAATAGGAGGATTTCCCCTGTTCTGTAACCAGTGCGGCGGTAAGATCGCGGACGGATCGGTATTCTGTAACTTGTGCGGCGCGAAGCAGGGCGTCGTCGTCCCGGCGCAGGGACCTCAGCCCGGCATGCCGCAGGCCCCGGGGATCCCCGGAGGGGCTGGCCAACCATACAATCCGTCCGCTCCCGTCCAAGCGGTCGCGCCTCCCCCGTTGCCGCAGAGTTTCAAATGCAGTTCCTGCGGGGGCCCGATGAATCCGTCCTCGGGGCTCGCCCTCGTCGTGTGCGAGTATTGTGGCGCCGTGACCACGATGGGCGCGGGCGGAGCCGCCCAGGTCATCCAGAAGCACTTCATGCTGAACAACCGGCTGAACAACGAGAGCGCGATGGAAGCCGGCGGCAAGTGGCTGAACAAAGGCATTTTCCGTCGGAAGGTGGCCGAGCGATCCGAACTCGGCGCGGTGACCCTCAAGTACGTCCCCTACTGGGTCGTCCCGACCTCGGTCGTCGCCGATTTCCAGGGGACGAAGTCCTCCGGCGTCGGCAGTGGCACAGGGATGATGATGCACGGGGACGGGAAGCAGAAGGCCGCCGGTGCGGCCCTCTTCGCCCTCTCGATCGCCGCGGCCGCGGCGAACCAGAACCGCAACGTGCAGGTGTCTCAGCCGCAGGTCGTCCGCGTCCGGGACCGCATCCAGCTCCAACGGAACATCCCCGTCGTCGCGGTCCGCGGGTATGCCCAATACCAGCCCGAGGACGGTTTCACGTTCGAGCTCGCGAACAAAATGAACTTCGACAAGCGCCAGACCGGCGGGGTCGACGTGCAGAGCGGCGACATCTCCGAATCGGAGGCGAAGGCCCAAGCCGCGGCCCTCGCGCACAAGTTCGCGGAACGCGAGGCGAAGAAGCGCGTCGACAACCTGGAATCGATCCAGGTCTACCCTACGACGTACGATGGAGAGCTGCTCCACGCGCCGGTGTGGTTCATGGAGTACCAGCACAAGGGCAAGCAGATGTTCATCCTCATCGACGGCGGGTCCGGGACGGTCATGAACGGAGAGAGGCCCGCGTTCGCCCTCTGGTGAGGGATCGGTTGCGGACTTCCATCCATACCCCTAAATAGATACGTGCGGAACATATTGTGTCGAAACCCCCGGAGACATGGACGATGCCCGACATCCGTGACCGAGTCGAACAGGACCGCGGAATACTCAAGAAAATCCAGCTGATGATCCCCGGCTACTCGGGGTACCGTCGCCGGGAGGACATCCGCGCGGCGGACAACCTCCTCCGGATTCAGCTCGCGAACCAGATGAAGAGCGTCCGCGGGGACCTCGAGGAGATCCGCGACGGCATGGCGATGGACGGCAAGGTCCAGGGCCTCCAGACGATCGGGAACGCGATCTTCACGATCGAGGGCCTCGAGGCGAAGATCCGCCACGCGGAGGGCGGGTACTCGGGCCTCAGCGCGACGATCCAGATCAAGGAGACGGAGCTCGACAAGTTGTACGAGTACGACTACGCGATGCTCGAATCGCTGGGCCAGGCCGCGGGGCTCGTCCAAACGGTCCGCGAGGCGGCGGACCCGAAAGCCTTCGACGCGGCGGTGAAGTCCCTCATGGGATCGCTCGGCAACTTCGAGCGGGCATGGAAGTCACGGACCAACGCGGTCAGCGGCATCCAGGTGGTGTGAGACATGATCCCCATTGCATTCTTCTTCGGCGGCGGAAAGCGAACGGACCAGACGGCGGGCCACAAGGAAGGCCTGTCCGGTAGCATGACGATCGCGTGGGACGACCAGTTCAAGCGACAGAACATCATGTGGAAGGTCCCGCGAAACGTGCGGATGAACGACAACGTCGTCGTCCGCGAAGACGAGATCGCGGTCTTCTACCGCGACGGCAAGGTCCTCGCCTATCTCGATCGGCCGGACCGGTACGCACTCACATCGCAGAACGCGCCGATCCTCGGTCGGCTCATCCAAGCCCTCTCCGGTGTCGTGCAGCAGGCGGAGGTGTACTACCTCCAGAAGCGCATCTTCGACGGCAAGTTCGGGACCCAGGATGCGTTCCTCTTCCAGGACCCGGACTTCGACATGGTCCAGCTCCGCGCCTTCGGCGACTTCCGGTACCGCCTCAAGGATCCCGAGACGTTCGTCAACCAGTTCGTCGGGACGTTCGGCGCCGCGACCTCCGCGGAGGTCGAGGACCGGATCAAAGGCGAGGTCGTGAAGCAGCTCAACGTGACGTTGGGCAAGATGAAGGCGAACGGCCTGAAGGTCGTCGACTTCGCCGCGAGCCTGAACGACATCGAGCAAGGCACCCTCGCCAACTCGAAGCCCCACTTCCTCACCCTCGGCATCGAGATCCTCCAGATCAGCGGCCTGAACATCCCGCTGCCCGATTCGATCAAGGAAGCCCTCGAGAAGATGGCCTCCGCGAAAGTCCTCGGGCGGACGAACGCCGCGGCCTACCAGCAGTTCGCCTTCGCGGACTCCATGAAGGCCGCGGCCGCGAATCCCTCCGGCACCGCCGGGACCGGCGTCGGCCTCGGTGCGGGCATCGGCATGGGGTACGCGATGGGCTCCCAGATGGGCGGCATGGTCGCGCAGCCGCCGCAACAGCAACAGATGCGGGCCTGCCCGAAGTGCGGCACGATGAACCCCGCGAACGTGAAGTTCTGCGGGAACTGCGGCGCCGACACGACGGTCGCGGCCGGGAGTAAGCCGTGCATCAAATGCGGCAAGCCCGTCCCGCCGGGCCTGAAGTTCTGCGGCGAATGCGGTGCGCCCCAGACCCTCCGGTGCCCGGACGGCCACGAGGTCCCCGGCAACATGAAGTTCTGCCCGGAGTGCGGCAAGCCGGTCAAGAGCTGAGTCCATGGAAGCCCCTCCGGCCCCGGCCCCGCGCGGGCCGATGTTGCCCAATCTGTCGACGACCGTCCTCCTCGCGATGGCGGCGATCGGGGCCATCCTCCTCGCGGCAATCTTCGGGTACATCCTGTTCCTCGCGACGGGCCTGCGGATCGACGAACGTCTGTGGTGGACCGGGCTGGCTTCGATGATCTTCGCGCTCGGCTTTTACTTCCTCTTCGCGGTGACCCACGACCGGAAGGTCGCGCGCCCTCTCGCCGGCGGCTTCTTCGTCATCGGCGCGGGCAGCTTCTACGGCTCCATCTTCACCGGCGGCGCGAGCGACCTCGGAAAACTGCTGTACCTGATCTTGCTCTCGGTCCTCGTGATCATCGTCCTCGCGGCGATCTTCGTCATGGCGCGGGACGCGGAGCGGGACGCGATCCGGAAGGTGCAGCGAAAGCACATCCCGTAGGCGGGCGCGGCTCACACGAACTGATAGATGTTCGCGGGGAGCCCGCCCTTCTTCAGCTCCTCTTCCATCGTCTCGAGCATCAGGATCCTTTTGTACGTCGGCGGGTGCGTCCCGAACAGCTCGTTCGCCCGGCGCCAGTGGCTTTTCCGCTCGACCTCGATCGCCTTCTGCAGCTCGTAGGCATCGAGCTGGCCGTCCTTGTCGAGGTCGTACGCGTTCATCTTGTTAGACAGCTCGTGGTAGTCCTCCGACGCCTTGACCGGGTCGCCGATCATGAACGCCCGGAGGCCCGAGGGCTCGGAATCCTCGGAGGCGAGGGATAGGCCGTACGAGATCTTGGTGAGCGCGGACGCGAGGAGGTGCGGATCGCGGGTCGCGGCGCCGCTGTAGGCGTCCGCATAGTACTCGCGGGTGCGGGACAGATACAGGACGAGGAGCTGGGCGACGAGGTAGACCGCGTACGAGAGGATCGCCGAAGCGATGATGATGAGGAAGGCCTGGCCGCCACTTTTCCCGCGGACGCGGACATTGCCGCGGAGCAATTCGAACCCCATCCGCGCAATGACGTAGGCGATGAGGGGCACCGCGGACATCAGCGTCATGATGATCACGTCGCGATGGCGGAGGTGCCCGATCTCGTGCGCGAGGACCGCGCGGATCTCGTCCTGATTCAGGCGCCCCAGGAGGCCCGCCGTGACCACGAGTTCCGCGGACGCGATCGTCCGGCCGAAGACGAACGCGTTCGGGGAGGAGTCTTCGCTCTGCCAGATCCTCGGCGGAGGGACCCCCGCCTGCCGAGCGAGTTCGTCGACGGTCCGGAAGAGCCACGGATTCGAGTCGGCGGTGATTGGCTGGCGGCCGCGAATCGCCCAGCGCACGATCGCGGGGGAGACGAGCCACTGGACGAGGATGAAGAGGAACGCCAGGCCGAAGACGACCGCGAAGGCGGCCGGGAACGCCCGGCTCTGGAGGACGTAGTCGACGATGACGAGGATCGCGAGGAGGAGCAGGGACAGCAGCGAGAAGAGGAGCAGGACGGTGAACCAGCTCCCGCGTCGAAGGGCCCCGAGGCTTCCCACAAAATGGCTATATTCGACCAGGCCATGAGCATTCCGTCGGCATGCCGGAGCTCGTCGAATCGATCAGCTGCCCGAAGTGCGGGGGGCCCCTGACCCTCGCGCCGGGCGAGGTCATCGTCACCTGTCCCTACTGCGGCACCGCCTCGCGGTTCCAGGGGAACAAGCCGTTCATCCTCCGTCATTCGATGCTCACCGCGAGGGTCGATCGGGACGGGGCCCTCCGGATCCTCGAGGGCTGGATGGACGGCGGGGTGATGAAGCCGGACGATCTGCGAAAGGCTTCGCGGGTCACCTCCCTAGAGTGCACCTACCTCCCCTTCTACGTGTTCGAGGTCGACGCGACGACGAACTATGTCGGGGTCCTCACGAGGACCGGCACGAACGAGCGACGCACGGGCGACCTCCGGCGGGACTTCTTCTGGAAAATCCTCGCCCGTCGGTCGGGGGATTTTCCGACGCGCGAATTCAAACTGCCCCTCGCCTTCAAAGTGCCCTTCGACACCGGCGGCATGGTCCGCGATTCGCGGTTCCTGAACGCCGAGGTCGACGAGGACGAGGCCGATCGGATCGCGCGGGAGCAGGTCGACGACCACCAGCGGGAGCTCCTGAGGGATCTCGTCGACACGGTCGAAAGCGCCCGCACGTCGATCGAGGTGAAGGACGCGGAGTTCCTGCACGCGCCGATCTGGTTCTCCTCGTACACCTACCGGGACCGCAGCTATCCGATCCTGATCGACGCCGCGTCGGGCGAGGTCATCCGCGGCGAGATCCCTCCGCCGAGCGGCGGATTCGGAGAATTCGTGAAAGGGGCGGCCCGCGACCTGTTCCGCCGGTGACGTCCTCAGTCTTCGGAAGGCTCGACGTCCTCGTAGTCGGCCAGGTAGGCCCCGCAGTTCGGGCACATCTCGGCCTCGGGGTCGATCTCCCATCCGCATTCGGGACATCGGGTCATGGGGCCCGCGCCTCGTACGGACGTCCCAGGTATAAAACGAGTCGCCGCCTCAGAAATCCTCGAACTTCGTCTGACCTTTCTTGGCGGCCGGCCGCGGGAGGGCCGTCTCCGGACGCTCCTCGCGAGTCTCTTCCCGCAAGGACTCGATCCGCCTCTCCGGATCCGCCGCGACGAACGCCTCCCCGCCCGGCTGCCCCACGAAGATCTTCTGCCTCAGTTCCTTCCGCAGGCGGTCGAGCTCCTGGTGCATCTTCCGTTCCTTCCGGCGGGCGCTGTAGAAGTAGGCTTCGTCCCGCGTGTCCTTCGTGACCAGCATCACGACGCGACCTGCCGCGCTGCGCCCGGTCCGACCCCGCCGCTGGATCGTGCGGATCTCCGAGGGGACCGGTTCGTAGAAGACGACGAGATCGACCTGCGGGATGTCGAGGCCCTCCTCCCCGATCGAGGTCGCGACGATGACGTTCACCTCGCCGTCCCGGAACTTCTGGAGGATCTCGACCTGGTCCTTCTGCGACAACCCGATATCGTTCCCGCGGGAGGCTTGCCCGACGAAGCGGACCGGACGGATCCCCGGGAGGCGCGCGAGCTCCTGCGTCACGCGGTCCGCGGTCTCCCGGTAGTGCGCGAAGACGATCACCTTGGAATCGGGTTTCCGCATGAACTGCTCGCGGACGACCCATTGGGTCTTGGCGATCTTCGGGTGTTCCACGACGGACTCGCGGGCAAGCCGGATCGCCTCCTGGACCTTCGCGTGCTTCAGGAACTGGACGTCCGCTTTCGTCTGCGCGTCCGCGGCCATCTTGTCGAAGTAGGAACGCAGCGAGCCTAGGCCTTGCGTCTCGGCGAGCTCCATCGCGTGGTTCGCCTTCATCGCGATGGCCTGGGCCGTCATCGCGCCGTAGAGGCGGCCGTCGCGGACTCCCGAGTCAAGCTTCCGGCGGGCCTCGTCCCCGGCCGCGAGGAGGTCCTTGAGGCTGACCTTCGGCTTTCCGGCGAGGAAGCCGACCTTCTTGAGCCGCTCGACTTGCTCGTCGAAGACCGTCTGCAGGGGGCCGCGGATTTCCTTCGCCACGTCCGGCGCTTCCACGCGGATGCGTTCCACGTCGAGGTCGTGGAGGTACGGCACGACGTCGGGGTCGTACTCCGTCCGGATCTCGACCGCGACGATGCCGAGGTTTCCGCAGACCTCGAGGATCTTCTCCGCCGACGATCCCGGGGACGCGGTCATCCCGAGGACCAGCCGGTCCCGGACCTCCTTGTATGCGGCCGCGACGTCCACGTACGCATAGTCGCCCACCGCCCGATGGGCCTCGTCGAACACGATCAGGCTGACGTCGTCGAGGGAGATCCGCTCCGAGCGGAGATCGTTCCGGATCACCTGCGGCGTCGAGACGATGATCTTGTTCTCCCGCCAGAGGAGTTCTCGCTCCTCGGGGGACGTCGCTTCGCCGGTGAAGAGGGCGATGCGATCGACGACGAGGAGGTTCCGGAGCGAGGCGGCATGTTGCTCGACCAGCGGCTTCGTCGGGGCGAGGAGGAGGACCTTGCCGCCTTTGCGGCGCAGGACCTCGGCGATGACCATCGATGCGATGACGGTCTTCCCCATGCCGGTCGGGAGGACGACCAGCGTGGACCGCTCGAGGCACGCGCGGGCGATGTTCACCTGATACGCGCGTTCCTCGACCGCCCCGCGGCGGAGCAGCTCGTGCGCGACCGACACGTCTTCGAAACGTCGGGGACGGCGAATAATCCTTTGCCTCAGGTCCGCGGACGTCGCCGCCGACGGGCGACGACCGCGACGACGAGGACGGCGATCGCGGCCACCACGAGGCCCACACCCAGGAGGAGGTCGACGGAGAGGCTGGTCGAGACCGCCACCTGGAACGTCGCCGCCGCCCTCGCGGTCGGATCCTCCAGCGCGGTGGCGGTGATCGTCGCCGGATAGGACGTGCCCGCGGTCGCGTTTCCCGCCGGGGAGAGGTCGATCCGGAGCGCGGCGTCGTTGTCCGGCGCGAGGCGGACGACATGCCCCCGCAGGAGTCCCCCGGCCCCGCCCTCCAGGCCCGCGCCCCAGCCAGGGGGCAGCGTGGCATCGAGCCGGAAGTTCGTCTCATACTCGCCGACGTTGGCGAGCTTCAGGGCGATCCGCGCGGTGCCTCCCGCCGCGGTGATCAGGCCGACGGCTCCCAAGAACACCCCGGCCCTTCCGGGTCCCGCGGCCGCGATCATCACATCGTCGATCCACCAGCCGCCGGCCTTCGCCATCACGTTCGAGCTCGCGTTGAATCGAACTTGCAAGGTCGTCGATCCGCTGATGTTCGCGGTCAGGTTGAAGGCCGCGACTCGCCAGGTGAGGTCCTTGTCGGTGTATCGGGCGACCTTGGTCCACGGTCCGCCCCCATAGCTCACCTCGACGTAGGCCTCGTCCGTCTCGTTCGCCCCGATCGGGAGCACCTCGACCGTGCGGCCCGTGAAGTCGTATCGATGGTAGAAGATCAGGAACGTCGGGCCGGCCGGGACGCCGATGGACGGAGAGGTGAGGGTGTGCCACGCGGGAGGGAGCGGGTTCGGCACCAGTGTCGCGACGTAGCCGAATCGCCACGCGCTCGGATGGCTATGCGACCCGCCGTCCGGGTCGCTATCGCTCACCACCCGCCATCGGTATTGGTCGTTCGAGAATCCGTCCGTGCTCCAACCGGCCGCAGAGGTGATCGGGTCGCGGAATCGGAACGTGTTGACTAGGACGTGGGCGATCCGCTCGTCATTGGAAGGGATCTCGTCATTCGCTCCGACGAGGAGTGCGTGCACCATATAGCGTCCCGAGGAAGCCGGCGTGAAGTTCACCGAGAAGGTGGCCGTCGTCTGCGCGCCGACGATTGGCCGGTTGAACGTGGCCGTGGTCACGCGAGTCGAGGGCCGCAGCATGTCGCGGTACACCTCGACCTGGAGCGTGACGTTCGCCGGTTGCACCCCCTCATTCCGGACGTCGGTCTGCGTTTGGACGACGGCCCCGACGGCCTCCGTGAAGGGCAGGCGGATCGCGGACACCGCGAGGTCCTTCGTCACGTCGTGCGCGATCGTCGCGATCATCGTCGCCCCGCTCGCAGAGATGTCGCGGACCCGCCAACCGGTGGCGGCCCCGTCGTAGGCCCGGCTGTCGGGGACGGTCTCGGGTCCCCACCCCGAGGCGGTGTCGTGCCACGGATCGCTGGCGTCGACGGGATGATCTCCCATGCTGGCCTCGTCGGCCTCCAAGAGATCGACGAGCCGATGGGTGTCTTGATCGTTCGAAGTCTGCGAGTCGTCCACATGCCAAATCAGGAGCCCGCTGCCGGGAAGCCCGGCATCGAAGCCGAGCGGTTGTCGGTTTTCGATGAGGAAGTATTCCTGGATGCTCCCTGGGATGCTCAGACGGAACACCTTGCCGGACGTCTCGACCGCATCG
>VBLT01000084.1 GCA_005878615.1 Methanobacteriota archaeon | reverse complement strand
GCCGGAGGGAGACGGCCATGCCGGCGCAGGAGAGACCTCTCGCATCTTGACGGCGAACCCGGAACTCGTCAAGGGACGCTCGCCCGCGGGGACGAACCAGATCCCACCGTACGCGGTCGTCGCGGATCCGAGGCGGTACTGGTCCGGGGTGACGGGGGACCCCGCGAAGGCCTCGAAAGCCCTCGGGAAGAAGCTCGACGACCTCGTGATTGACGGCCTCACGGACCTCGTCGAAGAGTTGCGGCGGAGGGCCTGAGGTGCCCTCGACCGGGGACCTGAAGCGGGAGGCCGCCGAAGCCGCCCTCGGTTACGTCAAGCCGGGGATGGTCCTCGGCCTCGGGACCGGTTCGACCGCGCGCCTGTTCCTCGAGGGCGTCGCCCGGTTGGTGGCGGGCGGGATGGACCTGAAGGGCGTGCCGACGTCCCTGGCGACCGCGGGGGCGGCGAAAGATCTCGGCGTCCCCCTGACCTCGTTCGAGGAGCGAGCGTCCGTCGATCTCGCCGTCGACGGGGCGGACGAAGTGGATCCGAAACTCGACTTGATCAAGGGCCTGGGGGGCGCGCTGTTCCGCGAGAAGATCGTCGCCGCGGCGGCGCAACAATTCGTCGTCATCGTGGACGAATCCAAATTGGTGCCCCGCCTCGGGGTGAGGGCCCCGGTCCCGGTGGAGGTCCATCCGTTCGGATGGCGCTTCGCGGCGAAGTCGCTGGAATCCCTCGGGGCCACCGTCGACCTGCGCCGCGCGTCCGGCGAAGCGTTTCGGACGGACAACGGGAACCACATCCTCGACGCGCGGTTCCCGAGCCTCGCGTCCGCCGAGAGGCTCGCGGGCCAGATCGCCGCGATCCCCGGCGTCGTCGGGCATGGCCTGTTCCTGAAGATGGCCAGTACCGTCCTGGTCGGGACGGGGAAAGGGGTCCGCACGCTCCGTCGGCCCGGGAAGCCTAGGCGAAAGTCCTGAGCTTCTTCCGGTTCGCCTCGATCCGATCGATCTTGGCCTGTTCCTCGCGGTCGATGTGCGCGAGGATCTCCGACCAGGGGACGCTCAACCGGTACGAATGCACGGGACGGCCTTTGCCCTCTTTCTTCAGGTCGCGCTTGTCGACCCAGCGACGCCGCCGGAGCTCCTGCATCGCGATGCTGACCTCGGGCTGTCGGAGGCCCGTCGCCTTCTCGATCTCGACGGACGTCGTCTCCTCCCGTTTCGATAGGAATACGAGCGTCTTCGCGATGTTCCGCGAAAGGCCGGTCTCGATGAGCAGGTCCACCAGGGTTTCGTCCCGGCGACTCAGGCGGACTTCCCTGCTCGTCGAATTCCCCCGCCATTTATTAATCTAGCAATATATATTTCTTCCGATGGAAGAGGGCTCGGACGATACGAATCGGAATCGGATGGCTCGCGGGACCGTCCCGGCATTCCGTTTTTTGGTTGAAGGCCGCGATGTAAGCCAGGGCTCGCGCGAACCCAGCAACCCTTTAATAGAACATCCTCGCTGTAACAGCGCCCGGTTCGTCCTCCATGAAAATGCCCCAGCGTATTCGCGGTTATTGCCCGTTCTGCAACAAGCACACCGACCTCGAAGTCGAGCGGGTCAAGAACCGCCCGCGGTCCGAACTGCGGGCGGGCCAGCGCCGGTTCCGACGGGTGACCGCGGGGTACGGAGGCTTCCCCCGACCGAAGCCCGAGGGCCGCGAGAAACCGACGAAGCGGATCCATCTGCGGTTCCGGTGCCGGGAATGCCACAAGGCCCACCAGCGGCCCGGCATCCGCGCGAAGAAGTTCGAGCTCGTGGAGGTGCACAAGTGATCCCGAAGCCCACGAGCCAGTTCCTCCGGGTCAAGTGCGAGGATTGCGGCAACGTGCAGATCGTGTTCGACCGCGCCGCGAGCGTGGTCCTCTGTCCGGTCTGTGGCGCCACGGTCGCGAAACCGACGGGCGGGAAGGCCGCGATCCGAGGCGAGGTCCTGGGGGTCCTCGAGTAATGGCGGAGGCGAAGACGGCCGCCGCGCGCGGCTACGACTGGCCCGACGAGGGCGACCTCGTCGTCTGCACCGTGACGAACGTGAAGAACTTCGGCGCGTTCGTCACCTTGGACGAGTACGAGGCCAAGGAGGGCTTCATCCACATCGCGGAGGTCTCCTCGGGGTGGATCAAGTACATCCGCGACTACATCCGCGAGGGCCAGAAGGTCGTCTGCAAGGTCCTCAAGGTGGACAAGGAGAAGGGCCACATCGACCTCTCCCTCAAGGCCGTCAACGAGCATCAGCGCCGCGAGAAGATCCAGGAATGGAAGAACGAGCAGAAGGCGGAGAACCTCTTCGCGATCGTCGCGCAGCGCCTCGGCAAGACCGTCGACGAGTGTTGGCAGGAGTTCGGATACGACCTGCTCGATTCCTTCGGGACCCTCTACCGGGCGTTCGAGGAGAGCGTCATGGACGAGACCGCCCTCGAGGACGAGGACTTCAAGGGTCCCTGGGTCAAGACGTTCATCGAGGTCGCCCGGGAGAACATCATCCCGCCCCATGTGACGATCGACGGCTACGTCGAGGCGATGGACTTCTGTCCGGACGGGGCGGTCCACATCAAGGAGGCGCTCGCAAAGGCCGCGATGGAGTCGGACGGCGTCTCCGTGAAGGTCCAGTACATCGGGGCGCCGAAATACCGCCTCGTCGTGCGCGCGCCGGACTACAAGAACGCGGAAGAGGAGATCCAGAAGGCGGCCGCCCGCGTGATCAAGGCCTTGACCGCGAAGGGCGGCGAAGGGAAGTTCCATCGGAAGGACTGATGGGATGCGATCGATCCTCCAGAAGTGCCTCGCGTGCGGCCGGTACTCCATGAAGGACGTGTGCCCGAACTGCGGCCACGCGACCGGGAGCCCGATGCCGCCCCGCTATTCCCCGGAGGACCGCTACGGGGCGTACAGGCGCAAACTTAAGCGGGTCCACGAATTGGAGAGGTGAGACGCCATGGAGAACATCACGATCCGGTATCTTGATCACCCTAAGCTGGAGGACCCCACGTTCATCGAGGGGCTCCCGGGCATCGGGAACGTCGGCAAGCTCGCCGCGGAGCATCTGAAGGACGAGCTGAAGGCCGTCAAGTTCGCGGAGATCTTCTCGAAGTACTTCCCGCCGCAGGTCCTCGTCCAGGACGACGGTCAGGTGAAGCTCGTGAACAACGAGATGCACTTCGTGAAGAGGGGCCAGGGCAAGGATTTGGTCCTGCTGACGGGGGACTACCAAGGCCTCACGCCGGAGGGCCAGTACGAGCTCAGCGACTTCATCCTGCGGGAGCTGAAGAAGCTCGGCGTGCGGCGGATCTTCACCCTCGGCGGCTACGGGATGGGCCGGATGGTCACGAAGCCTCGTGTCCTCGGGGCCGCGACCGGCGTGGAGCTGGTCAAGGAGATGGAGAAGTACGGCGTCGTGTTCTCCCGCGGGGAGCCTGGCGCGGGGATCGTCGGCGCGAGCGGCCTCCTCCTCGGCCTGGGCCGGTTGTACGACATGGAGGCGGTGTGCCTGATGGGCGAGACGTCCGGTTACTTCGTCGACCCGAAGAGCGCACAGGCCGTCCTCGACGTCCTCACGAAATACCTCAACATCGAGATCTCGTTCAACGAGCTCGAGAACAAGGCGAAGCAGATCGACCAGATCACCTCGAAGCTGAAGGACATCGAGGCGGCGCCGGAGACCCCGGACAAGCGGGAAGACCTCGGCTACATCGGGTAGACGCCACGAAACTTCTATACGGCCGTGCGGGTCTTAGGCCGCCCACAGGGATGGGCGACGACGAGCGGCGCAAGGCCTTCTTGAAAGGCTACGAGGAGGGGCTGAGGGCCGCGTGGCGGGAGATCGGCTCCCTCACGACCCGCGGATATTCGTCCACGGAACTCGGCGTCTTAGCGAAGTCCAAGCTGGCGGTCCTCTTCCGCGACGTCGAGGCGATGGAGTCGCGCCTCGTCGAGGAGGAAGGCATTCCGGTCGTCGGCGGCGGCGAGTTGACCCCGAGGAGGGATCTCGGGCGGCGCGGCGTCTACCTGATCCGCGAACCGAAGGCGGAGCGCGTGTTCGCCCTCTTCTCCGACCTCCTGCAAGCGAATGCCCGCGGGCTCTGCATCACGCGCATCCATCCCGACGATTTGCGATCGCGGTACCCGATCGAGGGCGCGGGATTCATCTGGCTGTCCAAGTCCGCGGAGGGCCCCGCGAAGGACATGGCCGTGGCCGAGCCGAGCGCGCTCGTCGACATCGCGTCCGCCATCTCGGACTTCGCGTCCGACGGCGGCAACGCAGCGGTCCTCCTCGAAGGCCTCGAGTACATGATCTCGCAGAACGGCTTCCCTTCAATCATGCGATTCCTCCAGAAGGTCAACGAAAAGATTGTCCTGAACGACTCGTACCTCCTGATTTCCGCGAATCCGGCGGCGATGAAGGAGCAAGAGTACCGCCTCCTCGCGAAGGAAGTCGCGGCGGAGATCTGAGGCGTCAACGGTTCGGGACCGCGGAGGCCTCGACGGCGGGGCGACTTGCTGTCCGCTCGGACCGCATGAGCGAGACGAGGACGAGGATCGTGAGGACCTCGACGAGTTTCGAGACGACCCCCAAGGGCTCCACCTCCTCCACCACGCCGATGGGCCACACCGCCATCGTCCGGGTGACGATGTACGCGAGGATCAGAAAGGCCGTGATCCCAAGCCAGGCCAGGTCGAGGCGGAAGCGGGTGTACGGGATGATGAACGCGGCCGCGAGCTGGAGGACGGAGAACACCGCGAAGAAGGTCGCCGGGAACAAGTCACCAAGATGGTCGTTGAACGCATAGAGGTGGAGGGATCCGTCCGCCAGGAACAGGAACGCGACGATGTAGCGCTTCGCGCGATCTCCCTCTTGCAGGATCTGCGGGAAATTCTCGAAGCCGACGCCGATCGTGGCGAACGAGACTCCGAACATCGTCATGAAGAGACGGAGTGGGAACGTCGTGCCGGATCCGTGCCCACCGGGGGCCGAAGCGAACTCGAAGACCCCGAGGAAGTCCGCCGTCCACCCGACGAAGATGATCAGCAGGCCGCACACAAGGAAAGCGAGTTCTGTCATGCTGATGCGGGTCCGCCACATCTCCTCCATCGAGAGCAGCCCGTCCCATTCTAGTTTCCGACGGGCCCGGTCGACTCGCGAGTTCCAAAAGCATTTATGGGCCACTCCGCTAACCGGCCGTTCCGCTCCCGTAGTCTAGTCCGGTCAAGGATCGGGGCCTTTCGAGCCTCAGACGCGGGTTCGAATCCCGCCGGGAGCATGTTACTTTTTAGCACTCTGTTGTACGAGTGCGGCCCGGTGGCTCAGGGTACGGACCCCCATATCCCGCGTCACGTCCGGCATGATGTATGCGTGCGTTCGGCGCGTGTCCACGTCAGTCCTAAATAGTTGCCAGACCTCCTTTCACCTCCGTGAGAGGGCCCGATCTGTGGCGAACACGGAACGCTGTCCAATTTGCAACGTCGCCGTGAAGCCGGAGAACCTCTCGCGTCATCTGAACGACATCCATCCGCGGCATCCGGACATGCCGCGGTTTCGAGACGAACTCAAGGCCGAACTCGGGCGAAATGCCCCGCGAAACGCGGCTCGCCCCTTTCGCATCCGGAAGATCCACGTGGCCGTCGTCCTGGTGATCGTCGTCATCGGCGTCGGAGCCTACTACGTTTCCTCCCCTCGTGAACTGTCTGGGGACAAGGTCCTCACCTACTGTGGCGCAGAAGGTATCGCAATGCATTACCACGCGCTCCTCGTAATCAATTACAATGGCGTCCAGGAACATCTGCCTGGCGACCCCCCAGGCGAATCGGGATACATTGGGTTCCTGTCGCAAGATACCAGTTCGGCGTACCAATGTCCCAGTGGCGGTTTCCATGCGCTCCATACCCACGATGGTTCGGGCATCATCCATTGTGAGCTGCCATGGGGAGACGTTACGCCGAACCTGGGCGAGTTCTTCACGATCTGGGGCCAGCCACTCTCCTCTGGTTCGGCGTGGATCTATGCCGGAAGTGTATCGGCCAAAGTCGTCGACATGGACGCCCACACGACAACGGACTACTCTTCGAATGCCGCCTCCATTCCGTTCTACCACCCTGCCGGCGGTCCTTACTCGAACCCCTACTCGATTCCGCAAAACCTGATCTTCTACGGCCAATATGGCAATGGCCAATCCAGCGGATTCTTCGCAGGCGAAGTCGTCTACCTGAACGTTACGACCTAAACCGGTTCTCGGCGCAGCGTGCCGGGAGCCGCAAGTGCGGCTTCAAAGCCCAACCGTAGAACTTTCCACTGGCATATCCTTTGATGGGCTTGCCAGGTTCACTTGCCAATAGATTGATTTCCCGTCGGGGGGCATTATCCCAGGAGGGAATGTCCTGGGGCGGGCGGCGTGCGATAGACGCATTCAACGTCCCTACTAGGATCGCGTGTCGGGGCCCCGGCTAGTCGACGTTCAGATTTTCCAGGAACGTCGCCGATGGGGCAAAGAACAGGCTTCCGGTGACGGCACGGCTGAAGTCAAGCAACCGGTCGTAGTTGCCGGGCGGCTTGCCGACAAACATGTTATCCAGCATCTGCTCCGTCGTCCGAGGCGAACGGCTGTACCCGATGAAGTAGGTCCCGAATTCATCCGTCGAGGCCTGTCCGAACGGCATGTTGTCTCGCAGGATCTTGATCTCCTTCCCGTCCACGGTGATCGTCGTGAGCGCGTTGTGCGCCGAGCTCGGTTTGATCGCCTCATCCAGCTCGATATCAGACGACTTCGTGCGGCCGATGATCCGCTCCTGTTCCTCCGTCGGCAGGGCATTCCACCTTCCGAGGTCGTGGAGGTACTTCTGCACGATTACGTAGCTCCCGCCGGCGAAGTGGCTATCCTCTTGGCCGACGAGAGTCGCGTCCGCCATCGCCTCACCGACGGGATTCTCGGTCCCGTCAACGAAACCAAGGAGATCCCGACTGTCGAAGTAACGGAAGCCGTGCACTTCGTCCACCGGCGAAACGGAATCTCGGAGTCGGGCCATGATCTGCGTCGCCAATTCGAAGCAGAGATCCTTCCGCTGCGACCGGATATGGAACAACACGTCTCCCGGTGTCGAAACGGCCAGACGCGGCCCGGCTCGAATTTCGCGGAAGACGTGCAACTCGGCAGGCCGCGGCTCACCGAAGAGCCGCCCCCACACGTCGGATCCAAACGCCACGACACAAGAGAGGTTTCCCGCAGTGTCGCGAAATCCAACGGCGCGCAAGAGCGAAGCGAGGTCTCCGCTGAGCGATCGGACAACCGCCTCGTTACCGACGCCCGGGTTAACCTTCGTAACGAGGAAGATCGCGGAGCGGGTCAGCGGCGCGGCGACCGGCTGTGGAACGGTCTGAGGAAAACCGGAGGCGGATGAGGCGGTCATCGAATCGGGATCCAACAAGCGGCGTCGTCCGAGAGCTCATTGTGTCTTTTATAGACTCTCCGAGGAAGAGAACCGTGTGATCCGCGCGGGATTCTTGCGCAGCACGCCGCGAGTGTTGTCGCCTCAAGTCGTGAGGCAAGGGCTCGAATGCTGCCGCTCATCAAAGTGGAGCGGACGCCGCACGGCTTGAATTGGACCCATGCGAGCCAACCGAGTCCTGAGCTGGTACACTTCCGCGGGTAGGACCACGCCGGTTTTCTGCCCGCGGGAGGGAAAGGATTCTCCAAGACTCGAAAGCCGCCAGCCTTGTCCCTATGGACCGTGGCGGTCTCACCTTTTATAGACGCGATACAATCGGGCCTCGAAGGTTCTTCGATGAACGCCTCATTCGTTCCAAACGCCCAACGTGCCGTTCGCGGTTCAACAAGGTCACGGCTGCTTCGGCCCATGGTCGTGATCGCGGTGGTACTGATGGTTTCGGTCCTACCGACGATGGCGCGCGCGGACAGCTCCGAGAGGCCCACGATTGTCCTCGTCCATGGCGCTTGGGCGTCGTCCGAGGGCTGGGACATGGTCGTCGCAGGGCTCCAGAAGGACGGCTACAGGACCGCGACCCCGACCCTCGGGCTGCTATCGATCGCCGAGGACGTCGCGATCGTCCGGGCTGCCCTCGATAACATACTCGGTCCGAAGATCCTCGTTGCGCATTCGTACGGCGGGTTCGTCATCTCGAATGCGGCGTCCGGCCGGTCCGACGTGCTCGGCCTCGTCTTTACGGCAGCGTTCGTCCCCGACCAGGGTGACTCGATCTTCAGCCTCGGCGCGGGCTTCCATACGTCCGAGGCGTTCAACCACTTCATCTGGACGGGGACGCCTTTCGCTTCGCCCGCCTTCATTGACCCGGCCTTTTTCGCGCAGTTCTTCTGTCAAGACCTCAACCCGAACCTCGAGGCGACCCTGAACGCGGAACAGATTCCGCTCAACTTCTCCATCGCCCTGACCCCGTCTGGGCCGGTCGCGTGGCACACACTGCCGTCGTGGTACGCCATCTCAGGGAAGGACTTGATGATCGATCCGGCGGAAGAACTCTTCATGGCGCAGCGGGCGGGGGCGACGACCATCGTGTTCCCTGCGGCGAGCCATGCGGGAGGAATCACCCACTATGCGACCGGATTCGTGAAACTCATCGAGGAGGCCGTGCAGCAGACGGCGGATTGATGGGGCCGGGTTCGACCAAAACCCTTTACGTCGCCGAAGATGTAAAGGAGCCGAGCCAGGTACGCAACTGACAACCCCCTAGCCGTCGGCGATGAAGGTCAAACGCTAAGATGAAAGAGTTCCAGACGAAAAACCAAAAGGTCTCGCCGTTGAAGCCCGGCACCAAGGCGCCGAACTTCACCCTCAAGACGACGCCGGATCAGCATGTCTCTCTCAGGGATTTTCTCGGCAGGCCCGTGGTGCTTTGCTTCTATCCCGCGGATTGGAGCCCCGTCTGCAGCGACCAACTGGGACTCTATGCGCAGCTGATGTCCGAATTCAGGAAGTTCGACGCCGAACTCCTCGGAGTCTCCGTGGACGGAGTCTGGAGCCATCTGGCGTTTTCGAAGGATCGCAACCTGAACTTCCCGCTTCTCTCCGACTTCGACCCTAAAGGGGCCATCTCCCGGACGTACGGGGTCTTCACCGAACGCAACGGCGAATCGGCGCGGGCGCTGTTCGTGATTGATTCGAAGGGGATCATCCGGTGGAGCTACCTCTCACCGGACGGGGTCAATCCGGGAGCTGACGGAATCCTTTCCGCACTGGAGAAACTCAAACCACCTGGCCGCGGCGAGTGATCATGGCGAAGTCGAATTACCGACCGCCGAGATTGACTCTGCCCGTCGGAGAACGGGACCATGTGGAGGGACCGTCCAATGCTCGAATGGTGCTCGTCGAGTACGGGGACTACCAGTGTCCCTACTGTGGGGCGGCCTACCCGATCGTGAAGAGGGTCCAGAAGGAACTCGGAACGAGGCTCCAGTTCGTTTTCCGAAACTTCCCTATTACCACCTCTCACCCGCAAGCGGAATGGGCCGCGGAAACCGCCGAGGCGGCCGCCGCCCAGGGGAGGTTCTGGGAGATGCATGATTTTCTCTACGAGAATCAAGCGTCCCTCAGCAACCATGGATTCTTCGCCGACTACGCGAAGAAACTCAAACTGGATGTGAAGAGGCTCGAGCAGGAGGTCGCTCAGCATGTCCATCTCGGGAGGGTTCGAGAAGACTTCATGGGTGGCGTCAAGAGCGGTGTCAACGGGACGCCGACGTTCTTCATTGGTGGCGCGAGATACGATGGCTATCCCGGATTTGGTCCTCTGATCACGGCGCTCGAAACGGCTGAGAAGGGCTGACCGCAACTCGGCCGATTGCAGGACGAGTATCAGTCGGCACCCCATGTCGTGCACTTGCCCTCATTGCAAAGCCATAAATCCAGCCCTCACCTGGTGCCCAGCTATGCCCATGATTGACGTGTATGCACCGGCAGACCTTTTCCCGGTCGGGACCGACGGTCTGCTAGGAAAGGAGCTTACGATGGCCGTTCTCCGCGCGGAAGGTGTGGCAACTCCCGGCCCCTTCCACCTGAACAACACCGCCGCGTTCATCCATCGGATGGATCCGCGCGCGGTTCACACCGCAGCCACCAACTCGGCACGGACTGTTCGTGTCCAGGTTATCACGCCTCCAGCAGCGCTGACCCGCGAAGGTCAGAAGCGGCTCGTCAAAGAGATCACCGACATTGTGACCAAAGTCTCCAGCGACCCGACCCAAGCCAGTCGCACTTGGGTGATACTTACCGAGGCAGCAGAGGGCGGTTGGGGGCTCGCCGGCACGGCCTTCGGCCGCGAGGAGTTCGCGGCGCTCGCCGCCAAGGCGGCTGCGGCGCGCGCGAAATGAGCGTACAATCGGTGCAGGAGTCCAAGTTCTCCGGTGCCTGACGGCGGCCTGAATCATCGCCTTCGTCCTCGCGCAAGAGAGGCTTGGGCTCGAACGCATGCTCGGGGTCGATGCGGTCTGCCAGAATCACGCCGCGAAAGGCCTCTAGGGGCGGGAACGGGACGGTCCTAATCGGTTTCTTTGAAACCGTGGTTAGCGTACGCGACTTCGTACAAGTGAGGATGAGGTGCTGACCGACCGTTCCGGGAACCGAACGTAAGTGCGGATCCGAGGCCCAACAGCAGAAACTTTCCACTGGCGTATCTCCCGATGGGCTTGGCGGGTTTGCTTGCCAAGGCGCTGACTTCCCGCCGAGAGCATACCACACAGGTTCACGACCACACCAGCCGGTCAGGTCTGCCACGTCACCGACGCCTCGGGTGGTATTGTTCGTCGCCGACCTTCTCCATCCAGTTGACGACCTTGCCGTCGAGTTCCTCCTGGATGGCGATGTGCGTCATCGCGCTTTCTGGCGTGGCGCCGTGCCAATGCTTCTCTCCTGGCGGAAACGAGATCACATCCCCTGGATGAATCTCTTCGACAGGACCTCCATCGCTTTGCACGAAGCCGCGGCCGTCCGTCACAATGAGCGTCTGACCCAGTGGATGGTTGTGCCAAGCCGTGCGGGCGCTCGGCTCGAACGTGACCTTCGCCCCTTGCGCGCGGCCCGGAGCGTTTGCTTGGAACAGCGGCTCGACGCGCACCTTGCCGGTGAACCGCTCCCTCGGTCCCTCGCTCGACGATCGCGAACCGTTTCTCTTGATGTCCATGTCCGTCACCTACCATTTCGCTTGAGTCAAGCTCCGAGGCTGGCGCAATCGATGACGAAACGATAGCGCACGTCGCCGCGCTGCATGCTCGCGTAGGCATCGTTGACCTTCTGGATGGGGATGACTTCTACGTCCGCGACGATTTCGTGTTCGCCGCAGTAGTCGAGCATTTCCTGCGTCTCGGGAATCCCGCCGATGTTGGAGCCGGCGAGGCGCCTGTTGCCAAAGAGGAGCATCTCCGGATTAAGCGGGGTTGAGCCGGGCGGCAAACCGACGAGGACCAAGGTGCCAAAATTCCGCAAGAGAGCCAATTCTTGGTTAAGGTCGTGAGGCGAGCTCACTGTATCCAGGATGAGGTCGAACGTCTTGGCAAGATCGTCGAGCGCACCGGGCTCCCTTGTGGCGACGAATCGATTGGCGCCCAGGCGATCGGCGTCTTTCTCCTTGTCGCGCGACGTGCTGAGCACCGCGACTTCTGCCCCCATGGAAGCCGCGAACTTCACCGCCATGTGGCCCAAACCACCGAGGCCTACGACGCCGACCTTGTCGCCGGCCTTGCATCCGAATTGGCGTAGGGGCGAGTACGTGGTGATGCCGGCGCACATCAGTGGGGCGGCGCGCGCAGGGTCCAACGCCGTCGGGATTCGCAGCATGTAGCGCTCGTCCACGACCATGTTCGCCGAGTAGCCTCCGTACGTCCGAGCCTTCTTGTCCTGCTCGAGGCTGTCAAACGTGAATGTGACACCCTTCTCGCAAAACATCTCGTGGCCCGCGCGGCATTCCGGGCACGTTCGGCACGAATCGACGATGCAGCCCACGCCGACGAGGTCGCCCTCGCGGAAGCGGGATGCGCGGGCACCTTGGGATGCGACTCGGCCGACGATCTCGTGGCCGGGCACGACCGGGAACTGGGTGTTACCCCAGTCGTCGTTCACCTTGTGCACGTCGCTGTGGCAAATGCCGCAGTAGAGAATCTCGATCTCGACATCGTGCGGTCGCAGATCCCGTCGCTCGATGGTCATGGGTCCAACCGGCGCCTTGGCCCGGCGGGCGCCGTATGCAGGAGTCTCCTGGGTCATGGCCAGAGCAGAACCCATGATCGGGTAAGTCTCTTGTGCAACCCTGCGGATGTGAACCCACATGGGTCTTTCCCCGTCGGGAGCATCCATCCAAGACATCTTGTATTGCGAATGGTTCGACGACGCAACATGGTGGTCGACTTGGCGACCGTTGGTCGTTTTCGGGGCCTTCGACCGCCGTCAAAGAATTGATTTATACTATCGCGATAGTAATCCTGCCCATGAAGCCGAAGTTGTCGGCAGGACAGGAGCGGTAAAACATGGCATACCGAATGCGGTGGAAGCTGGTCCTCCTCTACGTCGTCGTGGCGGTGATCGTCTACGCGGTGATCTACTACCTTTTCTTCGCGGCACCGCCAACGGTGCCCGCAGGTAGCGGTGGTGGCGGCGGGTTGTACCCCTGACGGAATGTCCGACTTCTTAACGAACGACCGCACCGGAGTCCCGCGGTCTTGACTCGGACCAGACCTCTCGGCGATCAACGGAATGCCGGAACTCGTGCTCCTATTTTCCGGCGTCGCCGGGGGACGACTCCGGTCCGGATCGAGGCACCGACGCCAAGGCGACCCGGTAACCGGCCTCGCCCTGAATCGAGATCGCGGACATGTTCTCCAGGAGAGCCCCGTGACCCAGTTCCAGTTCGTGGTCGTCGACGGCCCCGGTCCCGTGGAGGGCGTACACCAAACCGCGGCGGTCGTGGCCTAGTCGGAAAAAGGCGGACCCTCGCTTCGCGAATGCGACATCGGTGAGCTCGAGGCCGGAGGACGACGGGACCGCGCCGTTCGGTCCGATGAGGGAGGTGCGCGCCGCACCATCCGAGCCGACGGGAGAAGGCTTCGGTGTGCGAATCTTCAGGCTCGAAGGGGCCGGTTCGGCGTGCTCCGGCAACCGGGAGACGATCGACAACCATCGCGCGGTGTGTCCCTTCTCCATCGTCAGCGCATGTCGGACCTCGTCCGAGGCCGTCAGGACGAGGATCGATCCCTCGGTCAAGTTGTCATGGACGCCCGCGCCATACTCGTGTTCGATGTGACCCTCGAGGACGTACGTGACGACCTCCTGTCCGAGGTGGGCGTGCAGGTCGCCTTTCTTACGGGAGGTGGCGACGCTCTCCGCGAAGCGCTCGAACGGGAGGAACGGTTCCCGCTCCCGCGTCGGGAAGAGGATCCGAGCCGTGATATCGGAGTCGTCGATCACCCCATGCACGAGGGTCATCGATCGGGGTTCATGGGAACGGGACAGGAGACCATCTCGGGAGTCCTCGTCGGACGGAGCGCGCACGCAACCGCGGCGGATATAGCTTCTCGGTCGACCCCTGATTGGCCGGATCGCGGTGGCGTTCCAGGCCCTCGGAGGGAACGAGGCCGAAGCCGATGCCTATCACGGACGATAATGGACGGATACGAGTTTATCGAACCTCGGGCGCCTCGGTGAGGCCAACGGAATGGGTGACGTGCCTCTCGTACCATTAGCCGCGCTCATGGCCCTCATTTCCCCCGCGTCCGAGGAGGTCACCAAGTCCGTCGCGGTCCCCAAGAAGACGTCCAAGGCCCTGGGGACGTCGAGGTCGGAACTGCCGGTCCTCGAGACCTTCTTGCAGATGAACCCCGAGGAGAAGTTCGACCTCGAGGCCGTCAACTCGATCGACACCCGGGCGCTGCTGGAGCAAGCCCGCGGGGACAAGCACGTGCTGCGTGAGGTCATACGGACCGCGGAAGCGCTCCTGCCGCGGGTGCGCGCCGAGACGGAGGACCCGATCTTGGTCAGCGGGATCCTGCGAGACAAGACCCTCGACTGGTACCGCCGCAGTTCCACCGACCGCACGTGGACGGACACGGTGCCCCTCCGGTGGGGCGGGATGTTCCACGAATCCCGGGTCCCGGGAGGGAGACTGAGCCGCAAGCTTTCCGTCCGTCTGATCGGACTCATCAACCAGGCCGTCGAGGCGAGCGGCACGGTCGCGTTCCTCCGCGCGGGGTTCAGCGGGATCTTCCGCGGCTCGGCGATGATGGCGAAGATGGTCCAGTTCTCCCTCGGTTCGAAACGCCCGCGGCTGACGCAGCAGGTCGCCCAGGCCTACCTCGATGACCTCGCCGCGAGCCCGCGCAACGGGGATCGTCCGCTCCCGCTTTCGCGGCTGAGCGATTTCGCTCGGCGGAACGGGTCCTCGGAGGTCAGCATGACCTTGGCGGAGCTCTTCACCGCCGAAGGCACGAGCCTCCTCACGGTCTTGGACCCTCGCTTCCATCCGGAGCTGAGTTCGCTTTCGATTCGGATCCTCTCCGCGAGGAATCAGGAGGAGGGCGCGACGTACGATCTCGTCCAGGGCGGGGCGCATGCCTCCGGATCCTCGGCCGCCGGAGAAGGCGCAGGGATGGACGCCGGTTCGTCGTTCCCCTGGGAACGCGAAGGCATGACGTCGAAGGATTGGGTCGTCCTCCTCCGCGACCTGGGGAAGCGCAAGACGAAGCTGGACCCGCCCCCGCGGGACAATCCCCGCGGACGCGAATCGTACCTGGTCCTGCGGGAACTGCTCCTCGAGGAGTCCGCGGCCCGGAAGGCCTTCCTCACGGTCGCCTGGAAGGGACGGCCGAGCGGGCCCGTCCTCCTGTCACAGCTCCTATCGAAAGGCCAATGGGTGCCGGAGGTCGACACGGACTGCGATTACCTGGAGGCGGAACTCGACCACATCGAGGAGGCCCTCGCCGACCGCAAGCATGAGGAAGGTCATTGGGCCCTCGGCCACGGTTGGACCGTCGTGCGCGAGGTCGCGAAGGGCGAACGGACCTACCGCGCCGCGGCCAAGTCGGGAGATTGACGGACCGTCGCGGTCAGCTTCTGATAGACGTCGTCGCGATCCATGACGCGCGGCAACACGGGCTCCGCGAGGGCGCTCTCCAGGATCGCCCAGCTCGAGTCGGCTCGGACGCCCCGCGGGGCGACGACGAGGTTGAAGAAGTTCATCGCCGAGGACCGCGGCGTCTCGCTGATCGCCGTGAGGATGGGGAGACCGCATCCCCAGCAGAGGAGCTCGAATACGAGGTTCAAGGTCGCGTTCCGCGCCTCGGGCGTCGTGTTGCGGCAGAGCAGGAGGGTGCGACTCGTCGGATCCGCCATGATGCGCGTTGCGAGCGTCTCGACGGCCGGGAATGTGAGGTGTCGATGGATGCCGGTCCCGAAGGGGAGTTGGCGCTGCGCCTCGGATCGGACGGGGACGCGGAGGAGGGACATCTCTCCCGCGACGTCCACGTTGCGTCGGTCGAACTCGCCGAGGGCCCGGTAGATCGATTCGAGCGTGATTGCACCGGACTTCAGAGGCTCAATCCGGCCGACGACGGTGTGGTTCGCGAACGTCGGGCGACCCGCTTCGTCCGGAGGACCGCGGGTGATCCGGGACAGGAGGATCTCTCGATTGCCGCGGACCGGGTGGATCATCTGGAGGTCGATCGGGTCCTCGTAGGATTGGGCCGTCGCGGCCCGGATCGGCGTGTAATGTCCGCGCAGGTACTGGTCGTACAGGCCCGCGTCGAGCCCCTTCGAGACGGCCTTCTGCGTGTACCCGGTGCCGAGGACGGCGCCGTACAGCCAGTGGTCGAATTCCACGAACTCCTTGTCCGTGGACCCATGAGACGATTCCGCGCTTCCCATGATGCCGCCTACTAAGCCGGCCGAGCCAGGGCCTGGGCCTGGAACTTCTCCGCCTCGAGGACCTCGTCCGGGATCTTGTGCGCAATGTCCCGGAAGTGCTCGATGAACTCGACGTACTCGTCGTACGAGAAGTCGGGCTCCCCGCCGCCTTCCGGAGCGAAGCCGGTCCGGACGATCCGCGGCTGCCCGACGGGCTCCATGCCCTCGTGCTGCTCCGTGCGGACCCAGCTCAGGAAGTACGCCGCCTTGTCCATGCTGACCCCGGCGATCTTGCCGCCTCGGATCTGGGACAAGGTCTGCGGGACGAACACTCGGAGGAGCGCCTCCGCGTAATCCTTCCGCGCGCGCTTGTTCTCCGGGAATCCGCGGTGGAGCCCCAGCCGCGCCAGGACGTCATCGCGGAGCGTGTCGAACTTCGAGAGGACGAACGCCGGGTAGATCCGCGGAGCGTCCGCCTTGACGCCCGAATCCTTCAGCCGGTCGTACTCTTGCCTCTTGTACGTCTGGAACGCAACGAGCAGCTTCGCGACGGTGCTGTCGTACCGGAGCATCTTCTTGTACGCGGGCGTATCGATCTCGGTCGTCATCTTGCTGCAGTCGACGAGGACCACGACGACGACGCTCTTCAGGAGCTGCTGGATCAAAGGCCGCGAGGCGATCCCGGTCTCGATGAACTCTTCGATATCTTCGCCCGAGACGTCGTACGCGGAGAACCGGAGCGTGGAGAACGGACGGACCCAGTTCTGCTGGCGGACATAGTACGGCAATTTGCCGACGACCTTCCGGAGGTAACCGAAGATGAATCCGAGTTCCGTGATCTCCTCTTTCAGCGTCGCGCTCGGGAAGCGGGCGTCCTTCATGCCTTCATAGACGGCGGACATCAGGCTCAGGGAGCCCATCGGGGCGTGGAAACGGAAGTCGTCCTGCACGCCCGTACCGTACTTGACCTGGGCCGCGTAGAGCAGTCCCAGGAAGGTGGTCTTCCCTGATGCGCGGTCGCCGAGTAGTGCGCAGGGCATGCGGAATGCATCACCTTCCCTCCGTACTTAATCCTAAGCACAACGTTATCATCGGCGGGAAGCACCCGCGAGGGAGGCCTCGTTACGCGGTCGCGTCCGAGGCGATTTTCCAGAGGCGTTCCAGGAGCACGAGGTATTCGTCCGCGGAGTAGTCCGGCTCCCAACCCGCGCCGTTGGTGCGGCGAAGTCGGATCTTCGCCCCACGGTTCGCGGTCGCGGCCTCCGTCCGAACGGAGCTGAAGAAGTACGAGGGTTTCGCGAACGGCGATGCGTCTCGGTCGCGGGCCCGGATCCTCTCGATCGTCCGCGGGAGGCTCGATTCGAGGAGGGCCTCGGCGTACGCGCCCCGAGGACCGGTCTTCTTGACATCGGGAGGGGCATCGGCGAGATTCGCCTCGTGGAGGACCTTGGGATTCACGGAATCAAACTTGGAGAAGACGACGATCGGGTGGATGGGTCGGCCGCTGCCTCGGGGCCGCGATCGCTGCACGGAGGACAGGAGCGACTCCACCGCCGTATCGTATCGATCCATCGTCC
>VBLT01000083.1 GCA_005878615.1 Methanobacteriota archaeon | reverse complement strand
CGTTGACCCCGATCGACGTCGTGGGCGCCAGGTACAATGCGGTCCCGAAGCCCACGACGAGCGGGAGCACGACCCCTCCGAAGGCGACAGCGATATTCCTTGGCGTGTATACTGCGCGGAAGTCGAAGTCTAATCCGATCAGGAAGAGGAGGAATATCGAACCGAGGACCGCTAGTGTCGCGACGACGGCGGGATCGAAGACAAGTCGGTAGGGACCCAAGGCTGCGTTTCCCACGAGGCTCGGGCCCAGGACGATGCCCACCGCAATCTCCCCGATAATCGTGGGCTGATGGAATCGTCGAAAGAGAAAATGGCTCCCGGTGGCCAGCAACAGAAGAATCGTAAGTTGCTCGAAGAGGGCCTGCGTTTCCGCGGCCGCCATAGCCCGTCCGCCAACGGCCTGGGGCTATTAATGAATGAGCGGCAGAAAAGACCTCGTTAGTCTACTTCCAACCCCAGACTTTCCGGCGGGGCCCCGCAGAGGTGGCGGCAAGGCTCCGGAAGGCGCTCGACGAAGTCGAAGCCGAGTACGGAGATGCCCCGGGAGGGTTGGTCCCACATGGACGTTGATTGGCCTGAGCCGATGTCTTGGTGACCGCCGACTGGGGATCCTCTTGGAACGAGGTCGTCGGGGCTGGACTGAACGAAAGAGGCCGTCGAGACGCCCTCCGCTGTAACCTGCGAGAACTTGAGGGGTGAGAATTATCCGAGCGTTCAGTGCGACCCGACGGACACCCGGTCGCTCCGCCGAATTCGGCCACCATGGACCACGGAGGCGTACGCCCCGACGTTGACCTGATGATGTTTTGCCGCCGTGCGGAGGATCCCGGGGTCGCGAGGCAAGTCGCCCTGTGGCAGAGTCGTCATCACGCACCTCTGACACGGCCCGCGTACTCGAATTTGGACTCCGTCTCCGATCGTCAGAATTTGTCCGATCCAATCGTCCTCGGGGAATCCGTCCGTCCCCGGGATTGGCTCGATGACGAGGTTCGGACGGAAACGTCGGACGTCGAAGCGTCCTTCGGGATAGAATCCCCGCAAACGGTTGAGGGTCGTCGTTGTCAGGAGATGGAGGACTGCGCCATCGAAGAACGTCCGGGAGGGCATCGTCTCGTCCGTCACCTTTTCCCGGTGAGCAAGTCCCTCGATGTCCGGCCAGTATTCCTCGTATCTCGGAGCTTCCGGAGCCGAGGTCACCATGTGGACGGGGCGATCGAGGTACTTGGACACGAGGGAGTCGACGTCATCGTGGTCCGACGTCGCCATCGCACCGTCGGGGCAAGTGATCCGGACGGGCGGCAAGGGCTGACCGGTTCGTGGGCTCTCCACATATTCCGCACGGAACTCGAACATCCGCGCCCACTTTCTTGGGTTTTTGGCACTCACTACCATTCCGGTCGACGGATCGAGCAGAGCATATGATCGGTCGCCTAGGAGGCCGCGTTCCGTTAGATCGGATGCATCGAGTTCCTCGCCCAACATGGATTTTACGGGATATCGCCACAAGGAGGCCAACTGTCCGGCTGCCTCCTCCGAGGAATTCATCGGACCCTCTCGATCGTATCGATGCGCCGAATCGGTCGATGGCACGTCAAAGTTTCGGGTCGAAACCGAGGGTCCGCCCGTTCCAAAATCAAGTATCACGCGGCTCGTCATTCCTTCGACGAGGCATCGGTCGATGAGCTCTTGCCGGATCCCGTTCGACTCACTCGATCTCCCAATCCTCGCCGTAGCACACGGCGCCTACCTTTTCGGCGACCCGCTGCGAGGCAACATTCTCCCATGACGTGCCGTAGAGAGGCAGAAGTCCCCGGCCCCGCATGGCGGTCGCCCACGCGGCCACCGCGGCCGTGGCATAGCCCCTGCCCCGCATCGCATCCAAGGTCTCGACGCCCGCCTCGGCCGCCAAGGGAGAAAGGCGAGCGCAGTAGCAAATCGACACGGCGCTCCCATCCACGACCGCCGCGGCGACCGGTCCAATATCGACGTCGGCTTTGAGAGGCGGGAGCATCCACGGAAATCCGGCCTCGAGTACCCGCCCCTTCTCCTTCGTAATCAAGACCGCGTCGCTCGGCGCTCGCGTCCCCTCCGGAATCAGATAGGCAGGACCGCGGTACTCGCGGGTTACTGGGCCGTGCCCTTCGAGCGCCGCTCGAATCGCCAATGCAACGCTTGGCGGACGCATCAAGTCCTTCGTCAGTGGCTCGGATCGGCAGAGCTCCTCGAGCTTACGTGTCAGGTCCTCCGGAATGTCGTCGCGAAAGAGCCAAACGTTGCCATCGGGCCTTCGCCCCATGAAGAATCGGGGCGGACCACCACTACGGCTCCACGGTCGACGAAGGGAGACGATTCGTCCTTGCGCATCGCAATGGAAGAGAGTCGCGATGTGGATCCTCATCAACCGCTCGTCTGATCCGGGGCTCACGTTCCCGACCATCAACCGACCCCTCTCTTAGCCCTTCCGAGAAGTGCTGCGTTTCCCCGGATACAAAGGGTCTAGTAACGAAGAAACCTGAGCCCCGTTGGGCCGTTGGTATGGCCTCCACCACCCCCGAAGCGGCTCCTCGAGCCGAAACCCCGCGAGCCCGATTCGTGGTCCAGAAGCATTGGGCCAGGAATCTCCACTACGACTTCCGACTGGAAATTGGCGGGGCCCTCGTCTCATGGGCCGTGCCGAAAGGGCCCAGCAAGGATCCGAAGGTGAAGCGCCTCGCGATCCATGTCGAGGACCACCCGCTCGACTACCTTCTGTTCGAAGGAACGCTCCCCGAGAATGACTACGGCGCCGGCGAAGTCATCGTGTGGGACTTTGGCGAATTCGAGGCCGTTGGACCGGAAGCAGATGACGCACTCGCGGCGCTCCGCGAGGGCGTTTTGCGTTTCGATCTGTACGGCACGAAACTCCGGGGACAATGGGTGATCCTGAAAACGAAAATGGGCGGGGGTAAACGTGAGAATTGGCTCTGGCAGAAGAATCAAGACGAGTTTGCACAACCCGACTATGACCCTGAAACCGAGCCGGCATCTGCGTTGTCCGGCAAGATTCCATCGGGGAAGCGGTAAGCGCCCTGTCTCGTTTCACGATTGCCTGACAGTCGAGGTCGTCCGGTGCAATCGGCCCGTCATGCCAGCGTGATGACGACGTTTCCTTTCTTGTGTCCGCCTTCGACGTAACCGTGAGCTTCCGCGATTTGCTCAAGGGGATAGCGCCGATCGATGACGGCCTTCAGCTTTCCCGCTTCGACGAGCTCTTTGAGGAACACCATGTCTTCCGGTTTCACCTTCGCGATCCCACCGAAGACCTTCTTGCGACCCGCGACCCAGGCCCACGGCCGTCGAAGACGCGATGTCAAGAGGAGCGCGCTGACGTAGGCACCACTTTCTTTGAGCGATTTCAGACCCCTCGAGAACGAGATCTTGCCGACGGTGTGGTAGATGAGGTCGTAGGTCGCGGGTACAGCGAAGTCCTCTTTCGTGTAGTCGATGACCTTGTCGGCTCCGAGGGACTTGACCAGTTCCAGATTCGCGCTGCTGCACACTCCGGTGACCTCCGCTCCGAAGGACTTCGCCAGCTGGACGGCCGCGGTGCCGAGCGACCCGGAGGCACCGTAGACGAGCACCTTTTGCCCCGCGCGGATGCCCCCTCGCCGGAGAAAATACAACGAACAGGCCGCTCCCCACGGGATCGCGGCGGCTTCCTCGAAGGTCATGTTCGCCGGCTTGAGGGCGCGGGGGCCCTTTTCTCGCAAGCAGGTGTACTCGGCATACGTCCGGACACCGAGCCCGAAGACCTGGTCCCCCGGTTTGAATCGTCGCACCTCTTTGCCGACGGCCACGACTTCTCCGGCGAGGTCCGATCCGAGGATGCCCTTCCGCGGTCGGAAGAGCCCGAAGATGAGCCGAACGAGGAATGGGTCCGCCTTTCGTTGACGGACGTCCCCCGAGGTCACGGTTGTCGCGAACACGCGGACTAGGATCTGATCATCCTTAGGGGTCGGTTTGTCCACTTCCTTGAGCTGGAGGACATTCGGCGGTCCGTATCTTAGGCACACAATCGCTCTCATTGGATCCTCCCAGACCGGCCCCGCGGTGAGGCTTGGGTCTCCTCCCCCATTGACGATTGGGACCGGTTGATTATGATCGGTCCCGCGGCGGATGGTCTCGCGCGCTATAAGTCTATTCGGCACCGAGAGCCATCAACGGGGTCGCAGGTTGCGGCGTAAACTCGTTTCGCGGCGATTCGTCTCTCCACCGCCGAAAGTCAACACCGCACGCATGGCAGGCGTCCGCCAGCGAGTCGAGAAAACTGTTCATGTAAGCAACGTTCGAAATGAGTCGCAATTCGCGGTCCAGCGGTGAGCCAGCGAGACGAGCGAGCATCGCGTCCCGAGCGCCCCATCGCGGGTCGAGGACTCGCGAGAAGATCTTTCGCACGCCGGCCGAGGCGAACGCCTCCGCGATTTGGGCCGGCGTCCAGCCGGCGGTCGGCGGATAGGCCGGCGCGAACCCGACGAAGGTGGTCAGGCCGGCGTCGGCAAGGGCCCGGAGGCATCGGAGTCGTCCTTCGATCGGAGGGGCCCATGGTTCGAGGAGCGCCCGCGCGCGATCATCCAAGGTCGGAATCGACATGCCGACTTCGATCGAGCGAAATCGCGCGAAGAGGTCGAGGTCTCGAAGCATGAGAGGAGATCGCGAGAGGACGGAGACCGGCCAGTCCGCGCGGAGCAGGACTTCCAGCGCGTGCCGCGTGATCCGGTATTTTCCCTCCACGAACTGGTACGGATCCGTCGCTGTCGAGATGGCCACGAGACCTTTTCGAAGTCGCTTCGTCTCTTTCGCGAGCACGCTGGCGGCGTTCCTCTTGACCACCACCGACGTCCCCCACTCCGCGCGATCGATCTGAAGGAGTCGAGGGACGTAGCAGAACGCGCATCCGTGGTAGCAGCCGACGTACGGGTTGAACGAGTAGTCGATCCCCGGCAACGGGTCGGGGCGGAGGGCCTGCCGAACCGTAGTCTCGCGGATGGAGAAGGTGTCGCGGGGTGACGCCACGGAAATCCCGAGGATCTCGTCCACGCTCGCCCAAGAAAGTCGCGTCCCTTAACCGGAGGCCTCGGGGAGGTGAGTGAAACTGTCGGTCGGTTTGGCGGTCGCGGGAGCAAAGGATATTGAACTCGGCTCGGTTGCGACCCCCGGTCGACTTCGGTCGACGGTTCGAGGGATCGGTATCGATCGAAGGCCGGACGATTCAGCAGACCGCTCCATGAGGGTTGCGGCGGCGGTCCTCGCCCTCTTGATCGTCGGCGTGCTCGGCGCGAACGTCCTGTGGGTCCTTCCTTCTCCGAACGGCCCGAGCCAGCCGCGCATGCCGCCGGGACAGAGTCCATTTCCGATTTTCCGGATGGGACCGATGCTTCACGTGGTCCAGGTGGAACCGGGCGCGAACTTGTCGACGCGCCTCCTCCTGACCTCCCTGCAAGGTCTCGTCAACCGAGAGCGAGTCGAGCTGTATCTGGACGAAGACCAGGTGAAGGCGAACACCTCCGCCATGCTGTCCTTCGTCGCGTCGCGATACAATGTGTCGCACGACAAGATCTCCCCGAACCAGGCCATCGACACGTATGCGAGCCGCACCCGCGGTCTCGTCGTCTTCGACCCGAGCCGGCCCGAGTCGATCGACATCGGGACGATGATCGCCGCGCAAATGGATTCGCTCCTCGTGGGCCCGGACTTCGCCGGATCGGTGGCCGCCCGGACCGGACTCCCGATCCTCTTCGACTACGCCTCCCGATCCGACTGGTCCTCTCTCGGATCGATTGGAGCGTACGACCGCGCCTTGCAGGAGCTCTATCCTTCGAGCACGCCCACCCTCCTGGCGATCCTGCCGCCGGACCGTTGGGCGATCCGGGACTACTTGATCGCCACGAAGACCTTCGTGTTCTACTTGCCCCAGGGAGTCTTGGCCAGCCCGGCCGAAACCGCCGCGACGAAACGAATCCTTCACGCAACTCCTCGCGGCATCCCCATCTTGGGCTGGTTCAACAGCCCGACGTTGACGGAGGAGAATTCGTTCGTTCAGATGGCATCGGCCGAGGGCAAGTTCGTCGCCGGCGGTCAGGAAGTCCCGAACCTCTCCGTCCTGACCGCCCTCGGTCGAAATGAGACGCGATTCCAGCGATCGCCCGCCCCGCCTCTGCCGTCTCTCGAGAAGAAGGCCTACGTCGTCCTCGCGGTCCCGGACGGCGACAATCTGGACTTCGTCAGCGGCCGGATGCGGGACCTCTGGTCGGAAAGCGCCCGAGGGACCGTCCCGGTCGCCTGGAGCTTGAACCCCCTTCTGTCAGACCTGGCACCGCCCATGCTCGACATGTATTACGATACCGCCACACCACTCGATCGATTCATCGCCGGGCCGAGCGGCGCGGGCTACCTCTATCCGGACTATGCGGATCCGCAGGATCTCGCGTCCTTCGTGGCCTTCTCGAAACGGTACATGAACGCTTCCGACATGGACGTCGTCTGGCTGCTGAACGCCTTCACCGCGTCCGAGATCCCTTACTCCTCCCAGAGTCTTGCGACCTACGTAAACGGCCTTCGGCCGGACGGGATCGTTTTGGACTACGACGACCAGCCGCGGACCCGAGATGCCTGGGTGCAGGCGGGCGAGCCGGCGGTCGCCCCGATCGTCCGCTCGACGCACTTCTGGACGACTCGGGACAACGTCCTCGGGAAGTTGGACGCCTCCGTGGCCACGTGGGAACCGGGTCCCCACTTCCTCTGGATCACGGTCTACCCGTTCCGGTTCGGTCTTCAGGACGCGCTTGGCCTCGTCGAGATCCTGAAAACCCGACTCGGCGACAATCTCGCCTTGGTGACGCCCGGACAGTTCTTCGGCTTGATGCGAGAGGACTTCGTGCGGCTCGCCCACGGTCGGTTGGGCGAGATCGAGGAGAACCCCCTCGCCTCGGCGCTCTTCCGAACCACGTTGGACTCCGCACGCTCCGAACTGCGCGAGGCGGATTCTTGGATGGCCGCCGGGAATCCGGGTCGCGCGGCCGATGCGGCGTTCCGCGGGCTCGAAGATCTCCGCACCGTGTCCACCGAAGGGGCCCTCCTGATCTCTCTTGGCGTCCTCGGCATCGCGGGCGTCCTCGGGTTCTTCGCAACTCGATTGCGCAGGTCGGACCCAAGATCCCGAGCATCGATTCAACCCGGAGTCGTGGTGTTCGTCGCGGTCGTCGTGGCCCTTTTCACGTTCGCGTTGCGCGAGGCTCTCGAACAGAATTTTTGGACGTATCCCGTCATCCTTGTCGCCATCGTTGTCGCAGCGGTCCATCGACCGCTCGGCCGATGGATGGACCGCGCCTATCCCACGGAGGCGCCCCTGGCCGGAAGTCTGGTGGCCCTGGTCCTGATCTCCCTCGCGATTCGGACAACGGCCGCGTTCCCCCTCGCACTGATCGGCACCCTCCTCGCCCTGGACACCTATCTCCGTCGGCGTCCTGCCAACGCGCCCGACCTCGCGGCCGGACTGGGATTTGGCTCCGCCATCGGATTCCTGGGGGATTTCGAGATCGTGACCTTCACCGCCCTCGCGGTCCTCCTTGTTGTCTCGGCGGTCTTCATGCGAGGTCGCCCCCTTCCGAACCGGTCACGAGCGGGAGGGTCTGCCTTGGCGCCGGGTTTCCTCCTTTCCCTTTCGCTGTTCGGACTCGCGGTGTCGTTCTACTACTCCATCGCGCTCCGCTTGGGCGTCCAAGGAGACTTGCTCCTCGGCATCACAGGGACCTTGCTCGTCCTCGGACCGACCATCGGGATCCTCGTCCGACGGATCCTTCCTCCTCTCCCGCCACGAACCGCCCAGATCGTCGCCCTCACTGGATCGGCCCTCCTCAGCGGGATCTTGTTGGTCGTGCATGGCACCGTCCTGACGGTCCTGGTCCTCCTCGCTCTCGGCACGTCCCTCTCGTTCGCGGCGATCGCATCGATTGACGGGTACACCAACCGAGGCGGGGAGCCGCATCGCGCCCTCGCGACCGCGTTGCTGTTCCTCCCGCTCCTCGTGATGTTCTTCCGCATGCCGCCGATCGTCTATTCCCTGACGGTCGTCCCGCTGCCGGAGGCGATCGAATACGCCCTGTACGCCCCCTCGGTCCTGCTCGGTGCGACCTGCATCTTCCTGGTGGCGGTCCTCGCCGTCCGCGGACGCCGTCGGGCGCCCGTTGGAAAGGATTATCGGGCCGAGGCGGATGGTGGGCCGGTCGTCCGATGAGGAAGATTCCGAAAAAGCGCTTCTTGGACGTCGCGGGCATGATCCTGCGGAACAAGATGGCGAAGGAGGCCATCTATCCGTTCTACTGCTCCTTCAAGCTGACCCGGCGGTGCAACTTCACCTGCTCCTTCTGCAACTGTTGGCACGTGAAGAACAAATGGACCGACATGCCGACGGAGGACGTCAAGGCGGTCCTTGACAACCTCGCCCGGTCCTCGGTCATCGTGTGCTCCTTCGAGGGCGGGGACCCGCTCGTCCGGGACGACATCCTGGAGCTGCTGAAGTACCAGTACGAGAAGCCCTGGTACCTCCTCTTCACGACGTCGGAGCGGGACATGCAGCAGCGCTATCCGATGGCCGAGTACGGGAAGTACATCGACTTCCTGCACATCTCGATCGACGAAGGCCACAAGAACCTCGACATGTACGACGAACTCGAGGAGTACACGAAATGGGGCTCCATCGTCACCGTCCAGATCGTCGTCACGAAGAACGACATCGGCGCCCTCGAGCAGAAGATCAAACGATGCCAGGACGCCGGCGTGAAGGCGGTCGTCATGTGCGCGGTCCACCTGAAGAACACGAAGGACCACCTGCCCGACCTCTGGTCGATGTCCCGCGTCGGGATGGAGATGAAGAGGAAATATCCCGGCGTGATCATCTCGCCCGACGGCTACTTCGACCGGATCACCTGGGACCACGGCTGCGACTCGTCCTCGATCATCGTCGACGCGGACGGATTCCTCTGGTATCCCTGCCGCGTGCTCGAGGAGAAGACGATCAACCTCATCGATTCCGACCTCATGACGTACCTGGAGTCGGACGACGCCCGCGAACGACGGGGGCGCATGGCGGCCTGCGACATCCAGTGCGCGTGGTACCAATACTACGCGACCCAGAGTTTCGTGAACCCGCGGGAATTGCTGTCCGCGTGGATGCCGTACTACCGCGACCTCTTGAACAAGGGCAAGCAGCCGGTCTTCGCGGCCCCGGCGATGAGGCCGGTCGATCCGCAGGCCATGATCCACGCGCAGATCCTCCAGGAGACCGCGATGAAAGGGATCTCCTCCCTGGACGGCCTTGTCGAGCTCCCGACGATGGAGTCGCCAGGTCGATGAAGGACAACTCGGACGCGAGCATCGGCTGAGAGCGGTCGCGATCGACGAGGGCCTCTGACAAAAGTGAATAATAGCGACACCTCCGATTCCGCAGTCGCGGGATGCCAACCAGGGATGGGATCGAAGTCGAATGATTGACCCGACCGTTTCCGTGATTCGTCTACTCATCGTGTTCCTCTTGGCCTTCGGCATCGGCCTGGAACGGCAGCTCCGCCGAAAGCCCGTCGGCTTCGGGACCTTCATCTTCGTCTCGACCGGCGCGTGCGCCCTCACGCTCCTGGCCATGGACATCGAGGACTCGAACCCACTCCCGTTGCTCGGCGGCGTCATCACCGGAATCGGATTCCTCGGGGCCGGGGCGTTGATCCGATCGAACGACCGCGTGTTCGGCTTCACGACCGCCGCGTTGGTGTGGGCGATGGCGGCCCTCGGGGTGGCCGGCGGCGCGGGGCTCCTCTACCTCGTCTTCGTCGACTACGCCATCGTCTGGGCGGTCATCCTCTCCGACCGGATGCTGGAGAGCAGGGGGTTCGGGTCCCACGCGAAGGTCGTCCACATGACGATCGCGAATCCGATCACCGCGGAAGACCTCGACCGGATCCTGCCGCCCGGGCACGCAGAATTCGAGCGGGTCCGGATCGACAAGGAGGCCCATCTGGTCAGCGTGACCGCCCAGGTGCGGTTGAAGCCCCGGGAGGTCGACGGACTCGTCGAGGGCCTCCGGCAGAACGACAAAGTCCGCGCGTTCGAGATCGAGTGATCGTCATTCGGACTCGAGGAAGTCGCTGTACGACGAGGCCATGAGGTCCTCGTCGGGAATTTGGAAGTACCCCCGCAGGGCCTCGAGGTGCTTGCGCCCCTCCCCTCGCTCCGACTCCGCCGCGAGGACCTTCTCGAACTCCAGGAACTTGCCGAGGCCCTTGACCGTGTCCAAGTGGATCTGGACGCCTTGGAAGCGATAGATCTCGCGGGTCTTTCGGACCTCCGCCTTCACCGGGAACACCTGGCTGAGGATCTCCAGGACGGCCTTCGCATCCGGGACCGGCACAAGGAGGACGCGGCTCTCCTTCACCCCGCCGACGTCCGGCCGCTCATAGTAAATGAGTTGTCCCTCCTTCGATCCGACGACGGAGCGGAGTTTCAGGCGCCGCTCGCCGAGGGCGAAGTAGCTGTCGACCTGCTTGACCGTGGCAACGTGTTCCGCGCCGGCCAGGAGGGCTCGGGCCTTTCCGAGGTCCTCGTACCGAGCCTTGAGCTCGACGAGCCGTTTTTCGGAGGACTCCACAGTCTCGGGACGGGACCGGCCCAGAAGAAACTTGCCATGGGCCATCGTCTCGCGGCAGGCCGAACGTACCTCTACTTAGAGGTATGAACCGACGAACTGCAAAGGGCCGTCAGGCATACGACGTGATCCTCCGCTGGCCCCGAAGATATCCCCGCAGGACGCTGGCCCGCCACCAGTTTTCCAGCGGAAGTCGAAGGCGATGGCGCAGTTCGGCCTCGGCGCCATTCAGGTTCGCGAATCGAGAGGGCTTCTTCGCGAGGGCCGCGCGGGCGAGTTCCCGATAACGCCACACCCCGAGCGGCACCCAGTCCTCGTAGACTTCCATGAACACGATCGCGCCGGCCTGGCGCCTCCGTCCTGCGAGATGCTCGAGGACCGGGAGGCGGGTCGCGTGGTAGGCCCCGGCGATCTGGTCCGGATAGGCCGTCCGGCCGCCCGCGAACTCATGGTCGTGGGCGGGGGTCGGACTGGCCTCAAGATTCCACGCCTCGAGTCCCTCGAACATGAAGGCCCCCGGGAACAAGAGGATCACGACGTTGTTCGCGAGGCCGCTCGCCCCCGTGACCTCGAACTCGGAAGTCCACGGATTCCCTCGGACCTCGTCGATGAGGCCCTTCGCCAGGATGTCGTCGACCGCGGTGATCGACCATTCCGTCGGGACGAGCCGGCGGCGATCCTTGGTCCCGAGGAGGCCGACGGAGAAGATCCGCGTGATCTGGCTCTGCGTGATCCCGTGGTCGTACAGGTCCGTCACGGCCTCGCCGGCCCGGAGGTCCGTGTCGGCGACGAGGTCGTCGACCCGACGGGGCACGGACGGATTCGAGGCCAGGTCGACCTTCGCGATATCCGCGCTCGGACCGCTCGGGGGAGCTCGGGCGGAGAACGGGCTCTGGAGCGTCGGCCTCTTCGTGAACCAGATCTCCGTGTCGATCGGCTTCGAGGCCATCGCGCCTTCCTGGACCGTCGCCAAGATTGAATCGGGAACGCGGGCCTCGGCGACCCGTCGCGGGGCCTTCCCTCGGACGAGGGAGAGGCGGAACCTCAGGATCTCCGCCAGATCATAGTCCAGCCAGGACTCGGAGGCGTCCAGGATCGACGTGTCCTCGTCGCGGACAGGAGGGACCAAGGGGCCGACCAGGACCTTCGGATATCCCCACGATCCGACGAAGGCGCTCGGCGGCGAGGCGCCGAAGAGATTCGTCGTCCGCAGGTCCCGGCGTTCGACGAACCAGGACCGCACCCGGTCGAGGTACGGACAGATCGCGAGGCGGCAGCGCTTGATGTCCCCCTGGCAGACGCGGCAGGAGATCTCGGGGACATGGTCACGCAGGGGCGGCCGTCGGCGTCGCGGCGGGCTTCGGGGCCGGCGGGGTTGGCGCGGGAGCCGGCTTGTCCTCGGGGATGACCTCGTCCCAGCGCGCATAACAAAGCGGGCACACATGGATGATGCTGCCCGCGGCATTACAAGGCTGGGCCCCGTCGTTCGGGCAGTGGTGCATCTTCGCCATGCAACCCTCTGGAATCTCGCGGGCCACTTATCTCTTTCGGGCTGCCGGGGTTCCCGCGGGACCTTTAAGCCGAGTTCGGCGCGTGTCGGTGCCTCGGAGGACTCGGAGGGATCCGATGTCGCGCGGCCTTGGGTCTCGTGGACGATACGCGCGGTGGGGCGTGCTTCTGGCGATCGGCGCGCTCCTGCTTCCGTTCGCGGGCGTCGCCGCGATTGCGGCCACGCCGCACGTCGGCGATCGATTCGACTACGACTACAACACGAACGTCGACGGAGGGACCGGCGATTACTACGGGTACACCGATCACATGCGCTCCCACTCCTCGTATTCCGTGCAATCCGTCCAAGGGGACCAGGTGACCGTTCGGGGATTGGGCAGCTGGACCTTCGACGGATCCGATGGGACGCATCAGTCGGGGACCGTCGACGTGACGCCGGTCTTCTCTCTGACCACCCGCCGATATTACTCCGGGATCGACGTGAATACGTCGAATCCGAACACGACGACGGTCTGGTTCTGGATTCCCACCCCTACGACCGCCGGGCAGACGATCCCGGTCCTCGACGACATCTTCACCGTCACGTCGACCGACGCGACCCTGTGGCTCGGCGTCGTCCCTCACAAGACGCTCCTCCTCGAGGCCTCCGGTCAATACAAGCGCAACGACGCGTACGGCCAGTTCGATGCGACCTATCATGATCAATACTACTTCGACCGCGACTCGGGGTTCATCGTCGCCGAGCTATTCGACGAGCACGACGCGAACTTCGCCGCGGGCTTCCACTACCACGCCGAGGTGTGGGTCACCTCGAGCAGCTACTCGGTCCCGGTCGACACCGTGACCTTCTCCCTGGTGGACCTCGGGATCCCTGGCATCTCCGTCGTCGGCCTCGTGACCGCGGTCCGTGTGCGCCGCGGCCCGAGCCACCTGCGCCTCGGATCCAAGGACTTTCCCACGGACGTCCGGATCCGGAAAGCGAAGCATCCCGCGGACGTCACGAACCTCGTCCCCGACGGCTCGCCGTTCTTCGGCCCGTTCCTCGCCGTTTTCGCGGAACGGTCGATCGCGGAGCGCGATCCCGTAATCCTCGCCCTTGCCGATCGGAAGATCGTCGGGATGTCGCTCTTCGACCGTGAGTCCATGATTGGGAGCCTCTTCGCCTCGGAGGAGGTCGTCGCCCGGGTCCTCGCGAAACGTTTGCGCATGCGGGATTTCTTCGCCGACGGCAACCTCCCCGGCCGGATCTTTCGGGCGAAGGAGATCGATCGGTTCACGATCTTGCAACTCCAGAATCCGACGGCGCCCGCGTACGACGCCACGATCGTCCGTCCGATGACCGCCGCCGACTTGAGCGACGTGGTCGCGATCGCCGAGCAAGTCTATGGAGGCCGATCTCGAAAATTCGTGGAATCCTCGTTCCGCGGCGGCGACCTAGGCTTCGTCGCCATGCAAGGCCCGGCAGTCGCCGGCTTCGGATTCGCGACCGTCGTCGGGCCCGTGGCCCGGCTGCACACCTTGACCGTCGTCGCGACGGACCGGGCGCGGGGCCTCGGGACGGAGCTCACGAACGCTCGGCTCGCCACCCTCGCGGCCCTTGGGGTGGAACGGGTGATCGTCGAGATCTCGAAGCAGAATGTCGCCTCCCTGCGGATCGCGACCCGCGCGGGGTTCGCGCCGATCGGGGAGACGATCTACTATTCGCGCAAACCCGAAGCGGCCCCGACGGCGCTCCAGAGGCAGACCTGATGGTCCGCGATGCGGTCTGGGTCCCGAACGACCGGGTGCCCCTGGTCCGGACCCGCGGAGAACTCGAAGTCGTCGGAGACCCGCGCTTCGAATCGTTCTGGTCGCGAGAGGTCGACGGATGCTACGTGCCAGACCTTCTGTGGAAGGCCGCCGGCCGGCCGAGTGGGACGCCCGTGGAGGGCGTCCGCGACGACAACCGCTCCTGTTTGTTGCCGGACCGGCGGCTCGTGATCGACGACCGGGAATACATCACGGCGGTGAAGGGTTGCGGCGCCGCCATGGACGCGTTCGAGAATGTCCCGCTGAATGCGGTGAGGGCGCGCGCGATTTGCCGTGACGTCCGCCTCTCGGAGGCGCTCGCCACCGAGGACGGATCGGGCCTCATCACCGGAGAGCGCTGGTTCGGGAACACGCCGTACGGTGGACAGGCCCCCGACAACGCGATGATCGGCCTCCTCGCGAGCCTGCGAGCCGACCAGGCGCAGATCGCGGGTTTCCAAGTTTGTCCGGTCGTGTCGTTGGTTCGCCTCCCCGACGAATACGCTCGGATCGCCTCCCGGTTTTTCTGGTATCGACGGTACGAGGGCGCGTATTGGCAGGAGATCCGCCTCATGCCTTCGAACGTGCGCGTCTACTTCCACAGCCCCTTGACCTTCGGCGTGGACACCTCGCGGGCCTTCACCTTGTTCGGCATCGAGACCTTCGAGGGTGCGGAACGGTTCCTCACGAACCTCGCACGGTCCTCCTTTGCGGCCCTCACCTTGTACGCCCGCAGCCTGCGCCACGACGCGGCCTCGGGCCTCTACCGAGGCCTCGACTACCAAGACGTCTGGCTCGACAAAGACGCGGTCGTGGCCGCGGACGGCACCCTGCACTTCGCGGACCTGGAGGGAATCGAAGACGCCATCGCCGCGAAACCGTCCACCGTCAAGGAAACCATCGAACGGCAATTCCATCGCCATGTGTACGAGGCGTCGTATGCGCTCGAAGCCCTCGCGGTCGAGGTCGAGCGTCGTTGGAGGGGATTCCGAGGGCCCTCGGACCGCCGGCGCTGGATCTTGGAGGTCCTCCAGAGGGCGTGCGTCGCGGATCCGTTCCTTTCGATCGAGCCGACCGGGGACCGGCTCGTCCTCCACATTGAACCCGCCGTGGACACGGAGGCCTGTCAGGTCGAGATCGAGCTCGCGTCGGAGGTCGGATCCTAGATGGAGAGCGATCGGGCCCGTGCGATCCTCCAAATGATCCAGGACCGCCAGGAGGCCGCGGTCCAGCCATCCGAACGCGAGGAGCTCGTGTCCCAGGGATTCCTGGTTTCGGTCGATGCCTCCACCCGGGATGGATGGACAGCCTCCGTGGCCGGACTCGCCGCCCTCCGGGATCGGGTCCGTGAGATGTCGAGGGTGGCCCTCGCGACGCCGGGTCCGGTCGCGCCGCCGGAACTCCAGCAGATGGTTGCCTCGCTCGAAGAGCTCACGCGCCAGAAGACGAACTTGGAGACCCTCGTGTGGAACGCCCCCACGCAGGAATATTTCCTCCCGACCTTGGCGGGCCGGAACGTCCTCGCGGACTTGACCACGTGGCAGCGGAGGCTCGAAGGCCGCACGTTTCCCGATTTCCTCCGGGAGATGTACGACTACCGGGCCGCCCTGTTCCAGGCCGTGAGCCGGGCGAGCGCGATCCAGGGCGGGCTCCTCTGGGACGAGGAGACGCGCGACGCGGAGGAGACCCCGATGGAGCTCTCCTTCACGAACGTGGACTTCCGGTTCGCGGCGATGATCCTCGCCAAGCGGGCGATCAATCCGTCCCTGCTGGTCTCGGCCTTCCAGATGTTCCATCACGACACGAACTGGGGGAGCCTGAACAAGGTCGACCGACTGATCGGCTCCGCGATCCTCGCGTCGCTCCCGTGGGACTTCGCCACCGTCCGCAATGCCTTCGAGCGCCTGCGGGTGGAGCTGGAATACCACGGCGTCCAACCGGAGGATCGCATCCTCGCCGCGGCCTCCCTGGCGGACATCCCGCAGAGCGCCTGGGCCGAGGTCCTCGAGCGGATCGATGACCTCCACCGCGGGAGGCCCACCCTCAACTTCCTCCTGGCCTCGGCCCTCGCGCGGTCCCCCTACGAACCGGCCGAGGCGCTCGCGCGCTTCGAAGACGCCCTCACCGGCATGGCGGCCCGCGGCTACAAGGACGGGATCCACATCGAGGCCGCGGCGTCCCTCCTCGCGGCCGGGCCGATGACCCGCGAGACCATGGTCGAGCGTTTCTCCGTCGCGATGTCCCACTTGGCGGGGACCTTCGACCCGGCGTTCGCGCCCGCGGCGATGATCGCCGCGAACCCTCTCGAGCCGCTTGAAGCGATCGATGTGTTCCGGGATTGCATCGCCGTCGTCACCCGCAGCAGTTTCTACGACCTGACGTTGGAGATCGAGGAACTCGCGTTGATCCTGAGCTACGGGGTCGCGCCAATGGGCCTCGGATACCTCGCAGCAAATCTGCCAGCCGCGCCTCCCGTCCAACGGGTGGCGCCTATGGCACCGCCCGTGTCCCCCCTCGCGACTTCATGGTACGTCTGGCACGGACACTATGTCTACCGTCCGATCGGATGGTACATCGCCACCCATCCGGTCCACGTGCACACAGTCGCTGCCTTCGGCTAGGGCCGTGGCTCGAACCCGTAGAGCACGTCGCGGTTCGCCTCCAGCTGGCTGATCGGCTGGCCGGCGAACTCCGCCGCGGTCAGGACGGCGACGTCGTGCTCCTTCCCGGCCTGGAAGACCGGCTCCATCCGGGCCCGCCAGCCGCGATCGCGGAGGATGTGATGGTCCAGGATCAGGGTCCGCACGTTCGTCGTCCTCAGGATCCGCTGCAGGTGGGACAGGGAACGCTTCGTGTGCTCCTCGGGATAGTTGTCCGGCATGTGGGTCATCGGTCCGTCGACGTAGAGGATCGTCGGCTGCGCGTCGATCAAGAAGGACAGGTGCTCCTTGAGCGGCGGACCGAGGACGTCGGCGGTGTGCACGAACACCTCGTCCCCGTGGGCGATCCGCGTCATGACGACGTACCCGAGCTGGTCGTCGTACCCGTGCGGGAGGGCGGGGGAGAACAGGAGTTCGGTCCCGCCGAAGTCCATCTGGTTCCCATCGGCCGCTTGCATCTCTTTCGGATATTTCTTGATGGCCCGGACGAACGCCCCAGCGCGCTGCCTCTGGCTGCGGTTGATGTGGAACTTTCCGTCCTTGAGGAAAGCGATTTTTCCTCGGAAGATCGATGGGACGTCGGGGTTGTGATGGTCGTAGTGGTAATGCGAGACGGTGAGGACGTCCGCGTCCTTGCTCGCGGTCCGGATGGCCTGCCACAGCTCCTTCTGCCGCGCCTTCTCCGTCGGATGGGGACGGAGGTCGTAGCGGAAGGGCCCGAGTCGCACGCTCGGGTCGATCAAGACGGAGACGTCCGGCGTCTCGACGATCGTCGCCATCGATCGGGCGCCGAAGGAGTCGGCCGCGAGGGGCGTGATCTTCATCGGAACACCGCGTCGCCCCAGACTTGGCGGCGCACCTTCCGGAAGCCGAGGGTGGGGAAGAGCGAGAGCGACGCCACGTTGTCGACGTACGCGTGGAGGGCCGGCGTCTTCCCCGCCCGGATCAGGTCCTGGGAGATGGCCGAGACCACGGCTCGAGCGAGCCCTTTCCGCCGATAGGCCTCCAGCACGTGGACCATCCCGATGATCCCGACTCGATCCGTGACCATGTGCGTCAAGGCCCATGCGACCGGCCGTCCGCCGTCGTACACCGCAGCGGTCGGCCCGGTCTCGATGCGCCGGCGCACGTACTCTTCGGCGGGCCACTCCGGCTCCCAGAGGGCCGCGACCTGTCCCGCCCATTTCGGATCCAGCGGACGGACCCTCTCGTCCGGGAGCTCGACCGCATCGGCCGGGTCGAGGCGGAAGAGCCAGGCGGGTTTCGGATGGAACTCGGTGGCCCTTGCCTCGAGCAGAGGGAGCGAAAATTCCTCCGTCAGGTGGATGATCGTGAAGCCTTGCGGGAGGACCGAAGTGAGCCGGCCGGCCGCGCCGACGTCCGTCGCGTGGAGGGCAATGAACCCCGGCGCGCTCGACCGCCGCGGCCGCTGGAGGGCGAGGACGCCTCGAGGCGGTTCTCCGTCCGCGAAGACCTCGTAGTTCGCTTGCTGGAACACGCGGTCCCACGTCACCGCATTTCCGACGGGATCGGAGTCCAGGAAGTCGCGGACGCGGTCGAGGTCTTCGATTCGGCGGGGGGACGTGGACCTTCGATGCCGACGAGGCGGAAAAGGCTTACCGCGGGCGGACGGAATGGATTTCGTCCGCGATCTCGCGGGCGGCCGTCGCCGGATCCTTCGCCTCGTAGATGGCTCGCCCGACGATCACCGCATCGGCCCCGGCGGCGATTGCATCCGATGCGCGGCCTCCCTGGGCCCCGACCCCTGGGGCCAGGATGAGCTTGGAGCCGACGATCGCCCGGAGGGCCTTCACCCGTTCCGGCCGCGTGGCCGGCGCGATGATGCCCGCGGCCCTTGCACGGACGGCGAGGCGCGCGAAGTCCTCCGCGAATTTCGCCGTGTACTCCTGCCCGCCGGGATGGCTGAGTTCTGTGACGACGAAGACGTCCGCGCCTCCCGCGGCCTCGACGCACGCGCGGACCGAGTCCTCGCCCGCGAATCCGTGGCAGATGACCCCGGAGGCGCCCGCGCGGATGGCCTGCTCGACCACGAGCCGATTCGTGTTCGGGATGTCCGCGAGCTTGAAGTCGCACAGCACGTAGCCGTCGACCGCGAGCTCCCGGATCATCGCCGAACCGGTCGGGAGGATGAGAGGCCAGTTGACCTTGATCGCGTCCGTGCGGTCTCGGACCGCCCGGGCGATGGCGTGGGCGCGGTCCACGTCCGGCACGTCCAAGGCCGCGATCAGCCGGTGGCGGAGCCGCATCGCGGCCCCCAAGAGGACCGCCGGGAAAAAGGTTCCCTCCGCCGGAAATTCAGGGCGGACCCTTTAAGTAACCCAGGGCGAATCGAGCCCGTGCCCTCCATGGTGGAGATGCAGCGCATCAAGACGAAAGTGTGCCTCGTCGGCGAGGCCGCGGTGGGCAAGACCTCCCTGATCCGTCGGTTCGTCCAGGACGATTTCGACGACCGGTACATCACGACCCTCGGCGCGAAGGTGTCGAAACGCGAGATGGTGTTCGACATGCCCGGGCGGAAGCAGCTCCAAATGGACATCACGGTCTGGGACATCATGGGGGAGAAGGGCTTCCGGGACCTGCTGAAGGAGGCGTTCTTCCACGGCGCGAAGGGCGTGCTCGCCGTCGCCGATCTCACCCGCTACTCGACGCTCAAGGAGCTCGATGACTGGGTGCAAGGCGTCTTCAAGGTCGTCGGAGAGATCCCGGTCGTCTACGCGATCAACAAGATCGACCTGAAGGACGAGGTCATGATCCTGTACGGCGACAAGGAAATCACCGAGGCCTCGCGGGCTTTCGAGGCTCCGTACTTCTATACGTCCGCGAAGACGGGCGAGAACGTCGAGAACCTGTTCAAGCGGCTCGGCACGATGGTCCTCCAGCGGGAGGGCATCGCCGTCGCGAGTTGAACTCACGCGGGAGAACGGCCCGAGAACCGTTAAGTAGCTGGCCCCTGAGTGAGACACCGCCAGGAGCGGCGGTCCTTTAGTTGACGACCAAACGAATCAAGTCGAAGATCTGTCTCGTCGGCGACAAGTCCGTCGGGAAGACGTCCCTCGTCCGCCGATACGTGATGAACATGTTCGACGAGCAGTACATCACGACGATCGGCACGCGGGTCTCGAAAAAGGAGGTCCAGGTCTCCTTACCCGCGCAGGATCTCCACCTGCAGGTGGACATGATGATCTGGGACATCATGGGCGAGAAAGGGTTCCGCGAGCTCCTGAAGGACGCGTACTTCTACGGCGCGAACGGCATCCTCGCGGTCGCCGACTTTACGCGCCGACGGACCCTGGATGACCTCGACGACTGGATCGACGGCGTCGAGCCGCTGATCGGGAAGGTCCCGGTCCTGATCGTCGTCAACAAGGCGGACCTCACCTCGAGCGCGCAGTTCGTGGAGCGAGACGTCGCCCAGTTCGCCAAGGCCTACGGCTCCGACTTCCTGCTGACCTCCGCGAAGACCGGGGGGCAAGTCGAGTCGGCCTTCGCGCGGCTGGCGTCCCTCGTGGTCGAGGGACAGCTCCATCCCGCGTAGATCTGGGCGAATTCGGGCGTCAGTAACCGAATCGCCACGTGCTGTTCTCGAAATGATTAAGTATCGACCTCGGCATGATTGCGGCCCCCTGAACTTTCGCCCGCGATGCGGGTGGATGGAGGGTCCTGGGCCGGGAGCAGGGGATTGGGGCGGGAAGGCCATGCTCGCGATGAGGCCCAGACCAGCGCATCGGATCGGTGCGCTCGGCGTCCTGTCGTTCCTCCTAGCGAGCGTGCTGTCCGGATTTCTCGCGCCGTCCGTCCGAGGCGATGCTCCGATTGTGAGTGAGAACAACAACGCGTCGCGGACCGTCACCTGGACGATGGGGACGGCCGCCGGCCTGACCTTGACGGGCGTCGATCTCGAGCAGGCGAGCGCGACCTTGCCGTGGGTCCCCGCGAACGTGTCGTGGGACACGCCCGCGAAGTTCCTCGCGCGGGGGAGCATCGGGCCCAACCTGGTTGCGAATGCGACCGACATCTCCCTGCGAGCGGACACGGCGAACCACGTGCTAGACGGCGACTTCGCCTCCGCGGCCCCCTGGACGTACGAGTCGAGTCCCCTAGGGAACGTGACCGCGGGCTGGGACGGCGGCACTGGGACGGCGGTGTTCCGGCACGTGTCGTCCGCTACGGAGACCTCCTGGGACACGATGGACGGGAAC
>VBLT01000060.1 GCA_005878615.1 Methanobacteriota archaeon | reverse complement strand
CGGACGTGTCGACGATGTAACCGCCGTAATCCCGGAAAGCCGCCGCGAGGATCTTGCCGGGTTCCGTCTCCAACGTGTTGGTCGGGAAATCGGCCTTGGGGGCCAAGAGGGATCCCATCCGGACTTCGGGGATGGAGCCACCGTAGCCGGCGCCGCCCGCGTCCGACTTCCATGCGGGCCATCGGTATCCACCGAATCCGGGGTAGAAGTTCGCGCTGTCGATGTTCAGCTTCAAGGAATGTCGGATCGTCCCTCCGGGCACGAGTTCGCCGAGCCGCACGGTCCCTCCAAGGGCCGACAAGCCGGACCCGCCGTGGGAGCCCGTCTCCCCGGTGCCATAGAGGTCCTCGCTTCTGAACATGTAATGGGACGTCGGCGATTGACCGCCGCATCGCGCGAAGGGCTGCGTCTGGATGATCGTGTGTCCGTCGGCCGCCAAGATCGCGGCCGCGGCGTTCGGGGTGTCTCCGTCCGGCGAGCCCTGGTGGCTTCCCGGCACGACAAAGTCGGCGGGAATGGGGGCGGTGAACAGGGCGCCGCCTTGCGCGGAGCATCGGGTCCCCGCTCCCCAGTCATCGGAGTTCGCATAGACGGTCGTCGCGGGAGCGGAGGGTTCTAGGACCAGAATATCCGCGTCGGTGAAATAGGCCATCGAGGTCGCATGTCGGATTCCGCCCCAGACGTACCTCGCGTTTGAGCCGATCGGCAAGTTCCAGATGCTGTCGCGGGAGAAGGGCCAAACGAGCGGGTCGCGGCCGGAAGCCGCCGGATTGTTTCCTCCCAACGTGTTCGGCGTGAGGGAAACGAACGTGAATCGGTCCGGGTGGACCGTCAGGAATGCGAAGGATGAGGCGACGATCAGACCGACAAAGATTCCGGCCACCACGTATCGGTTGACCCGGATTCGCGCCGCATTTCCGTTCGCGTACATTCTGGGGGCGAGGAACCCGGTGGTCGCTACACCCTGGACTTGTCAAGTCTATCACAGATGATTTTTGGCGGTCAATTTTGCATGACCAACAGGACGCTTCCACCTGGCGCTCGTTCCACTACGGCCGCGGCTGTGACGTACTTCAGCTTCGCCTCGAACAGGTCGTTGGGGAATCCGCGCCCCGCATCATGACGTGGATATCTCGCGCGCGGCCTGCGCGATTGCACATAGGCCGGGCTATGGAAGAAACGTTATACTCCCTATCTATTCCCGCGCCAACTCTGTTTCGGTGGAGCGCGGAACGTGGCGCCGGACTCCGGAGACATCGCGTGGGTCATCGCGGCTACGGCGCTCGTCATGATCATGACGCCCGCACTGGGCTTCTTCTACGGTGGTCTCGTGCGGCGGAAGAACCTCGTCTCGACGATCGCCCAGTGCCTGGCCATCTTCGCGGTCGTGAGTTTGGTGTGGTCGTTGTGGGGATACACGCTGGCCTTGGGCCCGTCCTTCAACGGGTTCATCGGAAGCTTGGACGATTTCGGTCTCAACAACGTGGGTGCGGCATCGAATCCCGCCTATTCGGACACGATCCCTGAAATCCTTTATTTCGCGTTTCAACTGAAGTTCGCCGCGATCACGCCGGCCCTGATCATTGGCGCCTTCGCGGAGCGGATCCGCTTCAAGTCGCTCATGATATACATCGTCGCGTGGACGACGTTCGTCTACGTGCCCATCGCCCACTGGAACTGGGGCCTCGGCGGATGGCTCAAGTCCCTCGGGGTCATCGACTTCGCCGGCGGACTGGTCGTCCACACCGCCGCGGGCGTCTCGGCGGTCGCCGCCGCGCTGGTCATCGGCCGGAGGGAGGGCATCGGTCGCCTGGACAGTCGGCCGAACAACATCCCCTACGTGATGCTCGGCGCCTCCGTGCTGTGGTTCGGCTGGTTCGGCTTCAACGCCGGGAGCGCCCTCGCGGCGAACGCCCTGGCCGTGAATGCGCTGGTCGTCACGAACTTGGCCGCCGCGGCGGCGGCCGTGAGCTGGATGCTGACGGACTGGGTCCGGAAAGGGAAACCGTCCGCGGTGGGCATCTCCGTGGGCGCGGTGTGCGGCCTCGTCGCGATCACGCCGGCCTCCGGATACGTCGGCCCGATGCCGTCGATCGTCATCGGGTTGGTCGCGGGGGTCCTCTGCAACTACGTCGCCAGCTGGAGGGCTCGGACGACGCTCGACGATTCTCTTGACGTCTTCGCCTGCCATGGCGCGGGCGGAATTTGGGGGACGATCGCGACAGGGCTGTTCGCCTCCAAGCTGATCAACCCGGTGGGCCCGAACGGCCTCTTCTTCGGGAACCCCGGACAGCTGGGTATCCAGGCCTTGGCCTGCGTCGTCGTGGCCGCCTTCGCATTCGCCGGCTCCTACGTCCTCCTGCGGATCATCAACATCTTCTCCCCCGTGCGGGTCAGCCCGGCCGAAGAGGACGCGGGCCTCGACATCTCAGGATTTGGGGAGGAAGCCTACGTGGCCGAGGCGGACGAGTCGCGGCCCGCGAGCGAGTGACGGCAGAATCTGAGTGCGGAATCATATTGTTCACCGCCACAAGGAAAACACTAGACCGCAAACGTGGACGGACTGCCACGATTCGAGCCGTTACCAAAAGTTTCGTTGGTTAACGGACAGAAACTCCTGGGGTTCAATCCGGTCAAGTCTATGCCGACGCAAATCGGTCAGGGCCAGGAATACGGTCGGCACCAGGTCCTTCACGGCAACCCCTCCACGATTCCGAGGGCCGCCGACGCATATGCTCCGTATTCTCCTCAGTACAACTTCGGTTTCGCCTGTGGCTCGTTCCAATACGGTCGCGTCGTGACGTACTTCAGCTTGGCCTCGAACAGATCGTTCAGGAATTCCTTCTCCGTGTCCTGCATCTTCGCAAGGATTTTGCTCGCGGTAGTCGGTCCGACTCCGTAGACTGAATTGGCGTAGACCGCTCGCTTCCCATATACCGCGACCAGGTCTCCGACTTGTTTCGCTCGCGTGAGCAACTTTCGTTCCTCGTCAGTAAGGTCCAGTTTCCTCGCGCGCTTTGCATACGCGTCTCGAACGGTCCATGCGGCCCACCCGAGCACGGTCAGAAGCCTCGATTTGCACTTCGCACACTCCGGATGATCGGGCATTTCCCCGATCCGGACCTCCTCGTGAAAGTGTCCACACTCGAAGCAGAGCAGGTGGACCGGCTCCGACGAGAGGTGAAGGCGCATCCGGTCGAGAATCTCCGCCCTCTCGGCCTCCGGAGAGAACAGCTCCGGAGCTTCCACATACCGACGAAGGATCGGATACGCGAGGGGAGTCGGCGTCTCTTCAGACCGATGGATGACGACTTCGATTTCTCCCGCTCGAATCTTGTGAACGATCTCGCGGACTCGGTCGAAGTCTGCGTGGAGCAGGAGAGCTTCCCGGACCGCCTCGTCGTAGATCGGCGTGTTCGCGAAGCGGATCTCTAGGGACCGGAGATCTCCCTCGCCGACGGTAAGCCCGCGGCGGATCGCCCCGAACCGCTCCGCGATCCCCTTCATGTAATATCCGAGAGGGAGATGGTTCTCCAGCAACGCCTTCAGACCGCCTTCCAATGTCTCGTCGTCGATCCGGAGCAGGTCGTCGACGAGGGCCTCGACGTCGATCTCGCGGGTGTCTGCCACGAGCTCGTACAGGATCCTATAAGGGTCCGTCCACCAGAACCGAACGAGGTGCTTCCGGGCGAGCAGCTCCTCGATCAGGTCGCCGAGGGTGACGTTGACGACCTCGCCGAAGGATGAATGGACGATCAGGAAGCGGTCGAACGCTTCCACGAGGATGCGATCGTCCGTGGGGACCGGCGCCCCGGCCTTCCGGTGATTTGCATGTTCCTCGACGAGGCGCTTCACCGCAGTCTTGTTCATCGGCCACGCCTTCTCGAAGTGGGCGACCGCTTTGGGGACGCCGTCTTCCTGGATGCGGTGGTCGATTTCCTTCCGGATCCGTCCCACGCGCTGCGCGAGACCGAAAGGCACCGGGAGCATTTCGCCGTCCCAGCCGGGAATCAAGGCGTTCGGGTCTGCGACCGGGGTCACGTACACCATGCCGTCCTTGCCGATCCGCTCGATCTTCCAGGGACGGCCGCGGACGATGAAATGCAGGCCCTCCCGCGCCTGGATCATCATGAACTCCTCGCCGAGGATGCCGACCTGCTTCTGGGTCGTGAGGTCCATGACCTGGTACCGGCGCTCGTCGCGGATCGTGGAGAGGTTCTCGAAGTAGTATCGGCGTCCCTTCGGGGTCACGCGCACCTGGTCCCCCTGTTGGCGCAGGACGCCGAGGTGGTCGAGGAACTCCGCGACGCGATCCGCCGTCGCGTCCTCGAGTTCGCGATACGGTTCGGCGGCCCGGATGGTCGCCAGGATCTCCGACCACGGGGCCGTGCCGCCCTGGTCGAGAGCGCACCCGACGATCTGGTGGGCCAGGACATCGAGCGCGAGACGATGGATGTGCAGCGGCTCGAGATCGCCATCCTGGGCCGCCTGAAC
>VBLT01000082.1 GCA_005878615.1 Methanobacteriota archaeon | reverse complement strand
GTCCTGGGGGGTCTTTCGGCTCCGACGCTCGTGGGAAGTCGGGACGCAACGCCGGCCGAAGATGCCGTTCGATTGCGATTGGACCGAGCGGCTCCCCTCGGCGACGGCGTCCTCCTGGAATATGCGGTGGTCCGACGATGAGACTCCTGTGCGATCACATGCTCGGAAGCCTCGCTCGATGGCTGCGTTTCATCGGCTACGACACCGCGTATCCGGAGCCGGGACCGGATCGGTCCCTGATTGAGCGAGCGCGGGCCGAGGACCGGATCCTCCTGACGCGGGACAAAGAACTCGCGTCCCGCGTTCCCGGGTCGGTCCAAATTCGCTCGGACGATTTGGAGGAACAGATTCGCGAAGTCGCCGAGCGATTGCCCCTCCGACTCGTCGATCCTCTCTCCCGTTGCTCGCTCTGCAACGAGGTCCTCGTCTCCGCAGTGCCCGAGGACGTGAAGGGGCTCGTCCCGGAGGGAGTCCGGGTCCGGCATCACACCTTTTGGCGCTGTCCCTCCTGTGGCCGCGTGTATTGGCAAGGGAGTCACTGGGACAAGATGATCGCGCGGCTGCACGATCTCGATCTCCCGCGAGCCCCGTAGTCGGCACGGCCGCCGAATATTTTCTGCGCGAGGGAAACGCTCATAAACCGAATCGAAAATGGGGTGGGGGTCTAACGAAATGGAAGGGTCCCTCGTCCTCGAGGACGGAACGGTGGTCCGAGGGGCCTTTTTCGGGGCTCCCCGGCGAATTTTGGGCGAGCTCGTTTTCAATACGAACATGACGGGCTACACGGAGGCGTTGACCGATCCCTCGTACCGCGGTCAGATCCTCATGATGACCTATCCGCTCATCGGCAACTACGGCGTGAACCTGGAGAGCATGGAGTCGGAGACGATCCAGCCGTCCGGATTCGTCGTCAAGGAGGCCTGTGCGACCCCGAGCCATCCCCGGAGCGCCATGGACCTCGCGGCGTTCCTCCAGCAACACGAGACGCCCGCGTTGGAGGGTGCGGACACGCGCGCCCTCACGATCCGGATCCGGTCGAACGGGACGATGAAGGCCGCCCTCGTGCCGGCCGACGAGGAGGCGGACGACGTCGCGAAGGAAGTCCGAGCCGCCCCGCATCCGGAAGCGCGAAACCTCGTCGCTGAGGTCAGCTGCCGCGACGTCGAGCGATTTCCCGGCGCCGGGAACCGCACGATCGTCGTGGTCGACTGCGGGGTGAAGCGGAACATCATCCGCGAGGCCCAGCGGTACGCGAATGTGGTCCGCGTGCCCTTCGACACGACCGCCGAGGCGATCCTGGCGCTGAAGCCCGACGGCGTCATCCTGTCCAACGGCCCGGGGGATCCGGCGCATCCGGATGTCGTCGCGACATCGGTGCGAACCGCGCGCGAACTCGCCGGTCACGTGCCTCTCCTGGGGATCTGCCTCGGCCACCAGTTGCTCGCGCTCGCCTTCGGAGGAAAGACGTTCAAGTTGAAGTTCGGCCACCGCGGCGGCAACCAGCCCGTCAAGGACCTGCGCACCGGCCGCGTCCACATCACCTCGCAGAACCACGGCTTCGCGGTCGATGCGGATTCCCTCCCGTCGGAGTTCGAGGTGACCCATGTCAACCTGAACGATCGCACGGTCGAGGGCATGGCCCACCGCGAGCTGCCGATCTTCTCCGTCCAATACCATCCGGAGGCCCGGCCCGGGCCCTGGGACAACGAGTACATCTTCCGGGACTTCGTCGCGGAGATCAAGGGGGCGTAGGCCGCGGCACGGGGGTGGGGCGATGCCCAAGCGCGAGGACGTTAGGACCGCGATGGTGATCGGTTCCGGCCCCATCGTGATTGGGCAGGCGGCGGAGTTCGACTACTCCGGGTCCCAGGCCTGTCGGTCCCTCCGCGAGGAGGGCGTCCGGGTCATCCTCGTGAACAGCAATCCCGCCACGATCCAGACGGACCCGGAGACCGCGGACGCGGTCTACGTCGAGCCGCTCACCGTCCCGTTCATCGAGAAGGTGATCGCGAAAGAGCGGCCGCAGGGCATCCTGAGCGGGATGGGCGGTCAGACCGCGCTCAACCTTTGCAGCGAGCTGTCGGAGGCGGGCGTCCTGAGCCGTCACGGGGTCGAGCTCCTGGGGACGAAGATAGAGGCGATCACCGCGGGGGAGGACCGGCAGCGCTTCGCCGACCTCATGCGATCGATCGGGGAGCCGATCCCGCGGAGCCGCGCGGTCTCCGACAATGCGGCCGCGGCCGTCTTCGTCGAGGAGACGGGCTACCCGGTGATCGTGCGGGCCGCCTACACGCTCGGGGGAAGCGGCAGCGGCATCGCCCACACCGCCGAGGAGCTCGAGCGGATCGTGGGCCTCGGCATCGCCTACTCCCGGATCAAGCAAGTCCTCGTGGAGGAGTCCGTCCTCGGCTGGAAGGAGTTCGAGTACGAGGTCATGCGGGACGCCGCGGACAATTGCATCACAATCTGCAATATGGAGAACCTGGACCCGATGGGGATCCACACGGGCGAATCGATCGTCGTGGCCCCGGCCCAGACCTTGAGCGACGCGGACCACCAGATGCTGCGCGCCGCCGCCCTCCGTATCATTCGGGCCCTCGGCGTCGAGGGAGGGTGCAACATCCAGTTCGCCGTCCACCCGGGGACCGGCGAGTATCGGGTGATCGAAGTCAACCCGCGGGTCTCGCGCTCCTCCGCACTCGCGTCGAAGGCGACGGGCTACCCGATCGCGCGAATCGCGGCGAAGATCGCGATCGGCTTGTGCCTCGACGAGATCCCGAATCCGGTCACGGGCAAGACGCTCGCGTCGTTCGAGCCGACCTTGGACTACGTCGTCACGAAGATCCCCCGGTGGCCGTTCGACAAGTTCCCCACCGTGGATCGCCGGATCGGGACGTCGATGAAGAGCACGGGAGAGGTCATGGCGATCGGGAGGACGTTCGAAGAATCCTTCCTCAAGGCGATCCGCTCCCTGGAGATCGACCGGGTGGGCCTCGAGCCGAACCAGTGGTCCGAGGACGATCTGATCCGGGAGTTGCGAGAACCCACGGACGCGCGTCTCTTCGCGATCGCGGAGGCGGTGCGGCGGGATCTGCCGACGGAGAAGATCGCCTCCCTGACGGCGTGGGATCCGTTTTTCATCGAGAAAATCCGCAGGCTGGTCCGGATGGAGTCCGCGCTGCGGGGATCGCCGAAGGATACGACCCGCATGTCGGAGGCGAAGCGCCTGGGGTTCGCGGACGAATCGATCGCGGCGCTCACGGGCCTCTCCGAGCTCGCCGTCCGTCGCGCGCGGCCACGGGTCGTCTACAAGATGGTCGACACCTGCGGAGGCGAGTTCGAGGCCGAGACGCCGTACTTCTATTCGACCTACGAGCCCGGCGGGGAGACGCAGAAACTCTCGGGTCGGAAGGTGCTCATCGTGGGCAGCGGCCCGATTCGGATCGGGCAGGGGGTCGAGTTCGACTACTGTTGCGTCCAAGGGATTCTCGCGTTGCGAGAGGAAGGCGTTTCCGCGATCATCGCGAACAACAATCCGGAGACCGTCTCGACGGATTTCGACATCTCGACCCGCCTGTACTTCGAGCCGCTCCTCCTGGAGGACGTCCTGAACATCATCGAGGAAGAGGAGCCCGACGGGGTCATCGTCCAATTCGGCGGGCAGACGTCCATCAACCTGGCGGTCCCGCTGGCCCGCGAGTTGTCCCGCCGACGTTCGCGCACCAAGATCCTCGGGACGCCGCCGGCGGCGATCGATCTGGCCGAGGACCGCCGGAAATTCGCGGCGCTCATGCAGCGCCTTCGGATCCGGCAGCCGGAGGCGGCCTCGGGCTACAGCTTCGAGGAGGTTCGGGAGGTCGCCGCTCGGATCGGCTATCCGGTCCTCGTCCGCCCCTCCTACGTCCTCGGCGGGCGTGGCATGGAGATCGTGCACGGCGAGGAGGACCTCGCGCGGTTCATGGAGACCGCGGTCCGCGTCTCGAAGGACCATCCCGTCCTCGTGGACCGCTACCTGTCCCATGCCACGGAAATCGACGTGGACGTCGTCGCGGACGGCCGGGACATCTTCATCGGCGGGATCCAAGAACACGTCGAGGAGGCCGGGATCCACTCCGGCGACGCGGCCTGCGTCTTGCCGGCCCAGACCTTGTCGACGAAGGTCCTCGACGAGATCCGGACGATCACGCGGCAGATCTGCGAGGCCCTCGACATCGTCGGTTGCCTCAACCTCCAGCTCGCGGTCAAGGACGACATGGTGTACGTCCTCGAGGCGAACCCCCGGGCGAGCCGGACGATCCCCTACGTCTCCAAGGCGATCGGTGTGTCGCTCGCGAAGGTGGCGACCAAGGTCATGCTCGGCCGATCCCTCCGCGACCTGGACCTCGTGGGAGAGGCGAGGCCCGACCACGTCGCGGTCAAGGCACCCGTGTTCCCGTTCCAGCGCCTCCCGGGCGTCGACACGATCCTCGGCCCGGAGATGAAGAGCACCGGAGAGGTGATGGGGATCGACCGATCCCTCGGACGGGCCTACTACAAGGCCATGCTCGCCGCGGGCAACGCGCTCCCGACGGAGGGGGCCGTCTACGTGACCGTGCGGGACGAGGACAAACCCGCGATCCTCCCCGTGGCCTCGCGGCTCGCGAAGGTCGGCCTGCGGATCTATGCGACCCGGGGGACCGCCCAATTCCTCCGGGAGCACGGCGTCGATGCGAAGACCGTGTACCGGATCAGCGAGAATCTGTCCCCGGACGCGTTGGGCCTGATGCGCCGCGGGGAGATTCGGCTGGTGATCAACACGCCCACGAACTCGACGGGCGCCCGCCGGGACGGGTACATGATGCGGCGGCTCGCGGTCGACCTGAACATCCCGTTCATCTCGACGATCCAGGCCGCAGAGGCGGCCGTCCAAGCGATCGAGGAAGTCCGCTCGGGCGACTTGGATGTCGTGCCTCTCCAGGAGTATGGGCGGGCGGCGCGAGAGAAAAAGTCAAAGATTTAGCGCACGTCGGAAATGGCCGGTCCGTGCGACTCGGCCGGTTTCTCGGACCCGGTTTCCTCCTGGCCGGGCTCGTCGCCCTCGCGGTGGCCGTCGCTCGCAACGAGGCGAGCGTCGCGTTGGTCTTCGTCGTGCCGGTGGTCATCGGCTCGGGTCCGCTGGCGTTCCTCGGGGTCCTCCTGATTTTCGTGGGATTCTTCCTCACGTTCCTGTCCTGGTCCGCGGGACCGCTGCCGCCGATGCCGGGACCGGCCGAGGCTCCGAGCGGCGCTCCTCCCGAGCCCACTCGATCGCGCCGCTGGGGCGGCGTCCTGTTCCTCGGCCCCATCCCGCTCGTCTTCGGCTCCGATCCCCAGGTCACCCGCATGATGCTGGTCCTCGGCGTCATCCTCTTTCTCGCCCTCCTCGTCCTGACGATCGCGCTCTTTCTGTTCTGACGTCTTTTTATTCCTCGGCCGCATCCGCCGCGACGCGATGAAGATCCTGATTGTCGACGGCCTCGACCGGACGGCGGTCGAGATTCTCCGGAAAGGGAACGATGTCGACGTGCGCGACTTGGACGGGAAGGGGCTCCTCGCGGCGATCCCCGAATATCACGCCCTGGTCGTACGCAGTCGGACCAAGGTCACGAAAGAGGTCCTCTCCCGGGCGACGCGCCTCAAGGTCGTCGGCCGCGCCGGGGTCGGCGTCGACAACATCGACGTCGACGAAGCGACTGCGCGCAAGATCGTCGTCGTGAACGCGCCGACCGCGAGCACCGTGAGCGTCGCCGAGCTCGCGATCGGGCACATGATCTCGCTGCTGCGACATCTTCCGGAGGCGGACCGATCCGTCAAGGCCGGAAAATGGGAGAAGTCAAAACTCGAGGGTCGAGAGCTGTTCGGGAAGACCCTCGGGCTCCTCGGCTCGGGACGGATCGGGGCGGAGGTCGCCAAGCGAGCTCAGGCTTTTGGCATGCCGGTGATCGCCTACGATCCGTACTTGCCGAAGGCGGCCGCGTCCGCGGTCGGAATCCGCCTCGTCGACAAAGACGCGTTGTTCCGCGACGCGGACGTCCTGAGCATCCATGCCGCGCTCACGCCGGAGACCCGAGGGCTCGTCAGCGCGTCGGAACTCGCGATGATGCGGCCGAATGCGATCTTGGTCAACTGTGCGAGGGGCGAGATCGTCGACGAGCGAGCGCTCGCCGAGGCACTCCGTGCACGGAAGATCTCCGGCGCGGCGATCGATGTCTTTGCGACGGAACCGCCCTCAGGGAGCCCCCTCCTCGAAGCGCCGAACGTCGTCTTCACGCCGCACCTGGGAGCGTCGACCGCCGAGGGGCAGTCGAGGGCGGGCGCCATTGTCGCCGATCAGGTGATGAAGGTCCTGGCGGGGAAGCGGCCGGATTTCGTCGTGAATCCGAAGGTCTACGGCTGATGCGCGAGGGCGCGGGCCGCCCCCCGGAGATCCAGGTTGTGCGACCGGGCGTAGTCGCGAACCTCGGCGACGATTGCGACGTACTCCGCGAAACTCCCTCCCAGCGTTCGGACGGCCCGACCAAGGGCCTTCTCGAACGGCTCGTTGTGGCGTGTCCGCAACGCCTCTTTGAGGATCTTCGAGCGCGCATCGGACGAGGCCACTGCGTTCCACTGCCGGATTCAAGCGCCTAACACTTCGTGTTCAGTCGAGTTCTCGCACACCTTGAGGAAATTGCGGAAGATGTCCGAGCCAAATTGCGTGTGCTCGACCTCCGGATGGAACTGAAGGCCGAACAGAGGTCGCTCCCGGTGCCGCATCGCCTGGACGCTGCAATTCGGTGAGCTCGCGAGCGCCGTGAAATCGGGCGGCAGCACGGTCACCTCGTCGTTGTGGGACTCCCAGACCTCGAACCGGTCCGGCAGGCCTTCGAAGAGCACATCGGGATGGTGGACTTTCAGGACGGACTTGCCGAACTCGGGGACCTTGGCAGGGGCGGCCGCCCCTCCGAGATGGGTCGCCATGAATTGGTGGCCCGCGCAGATCCCGAGAATCGGGCCGTCGAAGGCGTCGAGGTATTCGCCGTTCTTCCCCATCTTCTCCGGGTCGATCCCGACCCGGGGAGCGCCGCCCGACAGGACGAGGCCATCGAGGCCTTGGAGGTCCGACATTGGCGAATCGTTCGGGACGATCTTCGTGTCGACGCCGAGGTACTTCAGGACCCGCCATTCGCGGTGGGTCCACTGGCCTCCATTGTCGACCACGTAGACGCGCATGGGATTCCCGTAGCGACCGGATGACAAAAAGGTTTCCTCGAAGGGGACGCCTCACTCCCATTCGATCGTGGCGGGGGGCTTGTTCGATGCATCGTACACGACGCGGTTGATGCCGGGCACCTCATTCGTGATGCGGGTCGAGATCCGATCGAGGACCTCGTGCGGGATTTTCGAGTACACCGCGGTCATCCCGTCGATCGAGTCGACGGCTCGCACGGCGATCGTCTGACCGTACACCCGGAGGTCCCCGTGGACCCCGACGGTCTGGATTGGCAGCAGCACCGCGAAGTATTGCCAGGGGAGGGCGAGGCGCTTATCCTTGGCCGCGGCCTCGATCTCCTCCTCCACGATGGCGGACGCGTCCCGGACCAGGGCCGCCTTGTCGGGCGTGACTTCGCCGACGATCCGGACCGCGAGGCCGGGACCGGGGAACGGCTGTCGCTCGGCCACGCGCACGCCTAAGGCCCGGGCGACCGCTCGGACCTCGTCTTTGTACAGGTCGCGGAGCGGCTCGACCAGTTTCACCTTCATGTTCGGCGGGAGGCCCGCGACGTTGTGGTGGGTCTTGATCCGATCCCGCAGTTGTCCGCCGCTCTCGATCCAATCCGGCGCGATCGTCCCCTGGACCAGATGGTCGGCGCCGAACGGCTTCGCCTCGCGTTCGAAAAGTTCGACGAACTTGTTTCCGATGATGACCCGCTTCTTCTCCGGGTCGACGATCCCGCGCAACGCCGCGAAGAACTCGTCCGCCGCGCGAAGGATCCGATGGTTGACCTTGAGGTCTTTGAGGGTCCGTGCGACGTCTTCGGTCTCGTGCTTGCGCATGAGCCCTGTGTCGACGTACACCGCAAGGAGGCGATCGCCGAGCGCTCGACTCGCCAACACGGCGGCCGTGGTGCTGTCGACCCCGCCGGAGCAGGCGATGATCGCCTTCCCGGGGACCTGTTTGGGGATCGCCTCGACCTGTTCGACGATGAAAGCCTTGGCGTCGAACGTCATTCGCCCAACGTCCGCGAGTCCTCGAGGACCCATTTCTTCATCGCATCTCGATGGTCCTTGAGCTTCTCCGCGAGGCGCTCGTCGTGGAGGGCGAGCATTTCCACCGCGAGGATCGCGGCATTCTCTCCCCGGTCCAAGCCCACCGCGGCGACCGGGACGCCCGGCGGCATCTGCGAGACGCTGAGGATCGCATCCAAGTTCAGCTTCCCGCTCACCGGGACTCCGATCACCGGCTTCGTCGTGTGCGCCGCGATCGTCCCCGGCAGCGCCGCGGAGAGGCCCGCGACCGCGATGAACACCTTCGCGGGCGTGTTCCGAATCAGGTCCCGGAGCAGATCCGGCGTCCGGTGTGCGGAGGCGACGACCATCTCATGTTCGACGCCGAACTCGTCGAGCAGCGCGCCCGCCTTCTTCCCGACCTCCGAGTCCGTCTTGGAACCCAGGACGATCAGCACCTCGACGGGCATCGCGTGGGACAAACAGGCTCGGAAATAAAGGCTTACGCCCTTGGACGCGAACGGACGAGCCGTGTGTCGATGCTTAGCTCTTCATGATGGCGAGCAGGAACAGTCCGATGGCCGCCGCAGCCCCGATGAGCGCGGCCAGGATCACCCCAATCGACTGGACGATGATCGGGACCAGCTCGACGCTGCCCGCCGCGGGTCCGGAGTACCATCCCCAGGCGAGACCGACGACGAGGCCTCCGATCAGGAGGCCGACGCCGATCTTCCGGCTCTTCCCGCTCCCGAAATAGGCCGTGAACGCGCCGGTGATCAGCAAGAACAAGGCGAACGTCAGCAGCAGGATGGTCAGGAATGTCAACGGATCGAATGCGCTAAATGCCATGTGCTCCCCTCAGAACTTGATCCCGGTCAGAGTCTTGGTGTCGATGACCCCCGCGATCGAACGGATCTTGTCGACGACGACTTGACCAAGGACATTGAAATCTTCCGCCTCGATTTTCGCGATGAGATCGTACTCCCCAAACAAAGGGTGGAGTTCCACGATTTCCTTGACTTTAAGGAGCTCGTTGTACACTTCGTGCTCCTTCGCGGGGGCGGTGCTAATGAGCACGAATCCGATAGCCGTCCCTGGTCACCGCGCTGGCAAACGACTGACGCAATATAACCCTTTCGTAGCCGCGATGGAGCTTCGCGAATTTTCCATTTTCTCCATTAGAACGACGCAAATTTTCGGGCGCGCGACAGCGCTTGCGCCCACGTCGGCAGATGCGTTTGGGTGCCCGGCGCCTCGACCACAAAACTCGCAACCGACGAGCCTAAGATGCCGCAGCGGCGGAGGTCGAGGCCTCGCGACAGGCCGGCATAGAAACCCGCGCGGTAAGCGTCGCCAGCGCCGGTCACATCGACGACCCGCTTGGGAGGCACGCGAGGGATTCGGATTTTGCCGTCTCGAGAGTAGATGGCGCTCCCTCGCGGCCCCAAGGTCGCCACGACGACCGCGGTGAAGCGCAACAACCCCTCCGTCGACGCGACCCGAAGAAACCGTTTCGCCTGCGCGATCTCGGCGGCGTTTCCGAAGAAGTACGTGCTCCGCTCAAGCAACGTGCGGAACAATCGGGGGCTGTACACGTAATGGATCTCCTGCGCAGGATCAAAGGAGATCGTTCGATCCAACTCGGCCGCGAGGGAGGCGATTCGCGTATAGTAGGTCGGGCGACCTGTTCCGATGTGGACCAATTCCGATGTCTCGACGGCGTGGCGCAAGATCGGCAAGCGCGCGGCTTTCATCGGTCCCTGGTCGATGACCGCCATTTGATTGCCGGAAGGGTCCGAGAAGATCCACGCGGTGGGCGTCAGGGCACCTCGGATGGAACGCAGGTCGGTCAGGTCGACGCCCTCCTTCCGGAGAGCGTCCCGATAGTCCGCCGGGAAGTCGTCTCCGACAAACGACGCGATCGCGGTCTTGACATCGAGGCGCGCGGCGGCCCTGGTCAGGTTCCCTGCCGTCCCTCCGAACGATCGGCGGCGCTTCACGATCTCGATGGAGGAATTCGGCTTCGGGAGGCGCCGCAAGGTGAAGATGTGATCCAACGCAACATGCCCGAATGCGCCGAGGAAATTCTTCAGGTGAGTCCCCTCAGGTGCCGTTGTACGTCGGCGAAATTGACGAAGGGGGTGTAGGCGATGGACTCCTCGGCGCACAACTCGGCGAGCTCTCGTTTCGCAAAGACGACGTCCGCCTCGACGGCGGGACAGAGATCCGAATGACCGTCGCCCACGTAGGCCATGCGGAATCCTTCCGTCCGCAGCTGGAACAGACGCAGGAGCTTGCAGGTCCCGCACAAAGTGCAGGTCGCGTCGGCCCAGGGGTACTCGATCCGGATCCTCCCTTCTTCGAAGACCGCATGATTCGTCCGTAGCGGGAGGGGCAGGTCCCACTTCCGCATCAGATGGCGGACATAGAAGTCGAGTCCCTCGCTGACGATCTCGAGTCGGATGTGACGCCGGTTGCAGAAGCCGACGAAGTCCGGGAACGTCTCGTCGATTTCGACATGTTCATCCACGAAACGGATCAGGTCCGCCTGTTTCGCGCGAACGAGCGCGAACTGTCGGACCATCGACTCGCGCGTCCCGATCTTCCGGGCCCGATGCAGTTCCTCGATCTCCCACCAGCTCGAGGGAGCGAACTCCTCCAGGATCGCCTCGGCCACGTCCGTTCGAGTGATCGTGCCGTCGAAGTCGGTCAGGACCGCGAGCTTGGAGGGCATCGAGGGATCGCCTTCCGCTCCGCGGGCGTCACGTGCCTTCGCGCCACGAGTCGAGGTACGCGCGCTGCTCCTCCGTGAGCCGATCGATCTTGATGCCGAGGCTGTTGAGTTCGAGCCGCGCGACCTTCAGGTCCAGGTCCTGCGGGACGGGATACACGCGCGGCTTCAGCTCCGCCGCATGCTCGGCTAGATAGCCGGCGGAGACGGCTTGGATCGCGAAGCTCATGTCCATGATCTCGACGGGGTGGCCTTGACCGGCCGCGATATTCAGAAGACGGCCCTCCGCGACCAGGTGGATCCGCTTGCCGTCCGCGAGGACGTATTCCTCGACGAACTCCCGGACCCGCCGCTTCGATTTCGCGAGTCGCTCGAGGTCGGCCTTCGAGACCTCGTTGTCGAAATGGCCCGCGTTCCCGAGGACCACTTGGTCTTTCAGCCCCGGGAAATGTGCCGCGGTCACGATGTCCTTGCACCCGGTCGCGGAGATGATGAAGTCGGCGATCCGGCAGGCCTTCTGCATCGGGAGGACCTCGAATCCGTCCATAGTGGCCTCGATTGCTTTGACCGGGTCGACCTCCGTCACGATGACCCGTGCGCCCATCCCGCGAGCCCGCATCGCGATCCCGCGGCCCGTCCAGCCGTAGCCCGCGACGACGAACGTGCGGCCTGCGATCAGCAGGTTCGTGGCCGTCATCAGCCCATCGATCGTGCTCTGACCGGTGCCGTAGCGGTTGTCGAAGAAGTGCTTCATCTGCGCGTCGTTCACGTCGATGATGGGGAACCGCAACGCGCCGTCCCGCTCCATGGCCCGGAGCCGGATCACGCCAGTCGTCGTCTCCTCGTTCCCCCCGCGCACGCCCTTCAGCAGGTCCGCCCGCTTCGTGTGCAGGAGGAACACGAGGTCCGCGCCGTCGTCGATCACGAGGTCCGGCTTTAGATCGAGGACCTTGTTCAGGTTCGCATAGTACTCCTCGTTCGTCTGCCATTTCTTCGCGTAGACGTCGAGGCCATGGACCTCTGCGAGGGCCGCCGCGACGCTGTCGTCGGTGGACAAGGGATTGCACGACGCGAGCCGGACCTGGGCCCCGGCCTCCCTGAGCGAGAGGGCGAGGACGCCCGTCTTGGCCTCGACGTGGAGCGCCATGCCGATCCGCAGACCGCGCACGGACATCGAGGCGCCGATGCCCGGGGCTCGACTTCAGTCTTCCGGTTCGCGGGAGTCGGTCTAGGTCACGATGTCGTCCTCGAGGTCGCGTTCCGGGATCGCGGCTTGCGCCTCGGCTCGCCGCGCGGAAACGGGTCGGGAGACCGCCGGGAGGACGTCCTGCGCCTTGAAGCGGCGGAGGAGTCGTTTCATCAACGGAGGCGTCAACAGCGTGGTCGTGAGGGTCATGACGACAAGCGCCGAGTAGACATTCGCGTTGATGATCCCCGTCGCGAGGCCGACTTGCGCGAGGAGGAGTTCCATCATGCCTCGGGCGTTCAGTCCCACGCCCAGCGCGAGGAGCGGTGATCCGCGGAATCCCGCAACCCGGCCGCCCATGAGACCTCCGAGGAGCTTTCCGACGAACGCGGTCGCCGTGACCGCGAGGATCAACGGCCACGCCTCGAAGACGAGGGCGAACTTGAGGCCGACAAAGGCGAAGAAGATCGGAGCGAAGAGCCCGAAGGTCACGGCGGACGTCGCGTTCCGCACGCGATTGAACGGCTCGCGGCCGAGGAGCTGCGGCGTCATCAGGATCCCTCCATAGAAGGCCCCGACGGCGAAATGGATCCCGAGGAGCTCTGCCGCCGTTGCGAGGCCGAGGGCGGTCGCAACACAGACGGCGAAGGAGGCCTCCTGGCCCCGGAGTTTCGTGACGAACTTCTGCATGTAGGAGATCGAATCTCGGCCCAGTCGGGCGGTCTGCTTGAGCACGGTGGCGATGGCGAAGACGAGGCCGAGGAAAAGGACGTTTTTCAGGAGGATTATGATGAACGTGGTCGACTCCGGCGGCCCCCCCAGGGCTTGAAACTGGACGACCAGGCCCAGCATGGCGAAGGCGACGAGGTCATTGACCAAGGCGACGGAGACGATGGCCCGCCCGAGCCGGCTGTGCAGGAGGTTCAGGTCGAGCAGGATGCGTACGCTGACCGGGAGGGCGGTGACCGCCAGAGCCGTCCCGAGGAACAGGGATTGGACGAACGACATTTGCAGCGCATGGCCGAGGCTGTAGCCGAGGGCGAAAGGCAGGAAGAACTCGACGAACGCGACGATCATGCTCCGCTCCTTGAAGGCCTGGCGCAATCCTTCGCGGCCGAGTTCGATCCCCGCGAGCATGACAAGGACGAAGACGCCGAGGTTCGCGACGACTCCGAGGGACGCGCCGAGTTCCGTGGTCGGGTTCGGATCGACCCAGCCGAGGATCATCGGGCCGAGGAGGATCCCGGCGAGCACCTCCCCGATCATCGGCGATTGATGGATCTTCTCCATGGCCTCGCCGGCGGCGCGGGCCGCGACGAAGATCAGCAGGAGGGCAAAGAAGAGGTCCACGGTCGGACGGCCTGGACGCGTTCCACGCGGCCAAGGCTTATTTATGCCCTCGCGGTCGGTTATCCCAACGGCGAGTTTCGAGATGCCGCTCAAGGACAAGCTGCGCATCGGTTGCAGCGGGTGGGGATACGACGATTGGCTCGGCGGATTCTATCCGAAAGACACGCCGAAATCGGACTACCTGAAACTCTATTCCGGCGTCTTCGACAGCGTCGAGGTCGACTCCTCGTTCTACCGGAATCCCGGGCCCGCCACGACGAAGGGCTGGTACAAGTCCACGCCGGCCGGCTTCCTGTTCTCGATGAAGATGCCGCGGCGGATCACGCACGAGAAGAAGCTCAAGGACGTCGCGGAGAACCTCGGCTGGTTCTATACGTCGGCGAAGGAACTGCGCGAGAAGGCCGGACCCCTCGTCGCGCAGCTCCCGCCCTCGATCAAGTTCGACTCGCATTGGGGGCTCATGAAGGACTTCGTCAAGGCTTTCGAGATGAAGTATCCCCACGCGATCGAGTTCCGGCACAAGTCGTGGTTCCGCGACGACGTGTACGCCCTCCTGCGTGACCGGAACGTCGCGATGGTGTGGACGGAGAACCAGTACCTGCGGAGCCCGACGGACGTGACCGCGGACTACGTGTACCTGCGGATGGTCGGGGATCGCGAGATCACCGAGTTCAAGGAGACGCAGAAAGACAAGTCCGCCGAGATGCGGGACTGGTACAAGGAGCTCGACGGGGCCTCGGACTCGGTCAAGGGCGCCCTCGTGTTCTTCAACAACCACTACGCGGGATTCGGGCCCGGCAGCGTCAACGAATTCCGCCGCCTCGCGGGCATGATGGAGTACGAGTTCCCCTCGAAGGGGATCCCCGCCACGCAAAAAGGCCTCGGGGACTTCGGTTGATACGGGTCCCTTCGGTCGGCGGCTGTTTGTCTAAATAGCATCCCGTCCTCCTCCGACCGGGGATCCAATGGGGACGAAGATTCAGATTGTGTTCGACACGGCGGATCCGGATCGTCTCGCGAGGTTCTGGTCCCAAGCGCTCCACTACAAGGTGCAGGACCCGCCGGCCGGATTCGCGACATGGGAAGCGGCCCTGAGGGCATGGCACGTGCCGGAGGAGGAATGGCATTCCACGAGCGCAATCGTCGATCCGGAGGGTCGGGGACCGCGGATTTTGTTTCAGCTGATGGACACGCCGAAGCCGGGAAAGAATCGCCTCCATCTGGACCTGAACGTCAGCGGCGGGTCCGCGGTGTCGCCGAAAACCCGCAAATCGCAGGTCGACAAGGAGGTCGATCGACTTTTGGAGCTGGGGGCGGTCAAGCAGAAGGTCTGGGACGAGGCCCCGCGGTCCGAGGGGGAACCGTTGGAGTATTGGGTCGTCCTGCTGGACCCCGAAGGGAACTAGGTTCATTATTCTCGCTCGGAGATGGCCATCCGTGCCCCGCGTCATCTTCCACGTGGACATGGACGCCTTCTACGTCAGCGTGGAACGGCGAGGGAATCCGGATCTGGTCGGCAAGCCCGTGATCGTCGGAGCCGACCCGAAGGGCGGTAAGGGCCGCGGCGTCGCGATGGCGGCGAGCTACGAGGCCCGCCAACTCGGCGTCAGCAGCGGGATGCCGATCAGCATGGCCTGGCGGAAGCTGCCGCAGGCGACCTACCTCCGTCCGAACTACGATCTCTATATGGCGGCCTCCGAGAGCGTCATCGAGGTCCTCCGATCCTTCGCCGACGTCCTCGAGCACGTGAGCATCGACGAGGCCTTCCTCGACGTGACCTCGAAGGTGCGCGGATTCGCCGAGGTCCCGGCGTATGCCGCCCGGGTGAAGGCCGCGGTCCGGGAGCGCGAGGGCCTCGCCTGCACGATCGGCGCGGCTCCCAACAAGTCCGTCGCCAAGATGGCCTCCGACATGGCGAAGCCGGACGGGATCAAGGTCGTCCGCCCGGAAGAGGTGACCGCCTTCCTGGAGCCCCTGCCGGTCACGAAGATCAGCGGGGTCGGACCGAAGACCGCCCAGGTCCTCGAAGGCGTCGGAGTCCGGACGATCGGAGAGCTGGCGCGCTTCCCGGGCGCCGAGCTCAAGAAGCTGATGGGGAAGAACTCGATCTGGCTCTGGGCGATCGCTCGGGGCGTCGAGGAGCTCCCGGTCGAGGAACGGCCCGATCCGAAATCGATCAGCGTCGAGCGGACGTTCGACAAAGACGTCACGGACTGGGCAAAGGTGGAATCGACGATCCGCGACGTGGCCCGAAATGTGTTCTTGCGGGCCCGCGCCCAGGGCGCGACCTTTCGGACGGTCGGGATCAAGATCCGATTCGAAGGATTCCAGACCCACCTCCGGGAACG
>VBLT01000081.1 GCA_005878615.1 Methanobacteriota archaeon | reverse complement strand
GCCCCGCCGACCTTCACGACGAACATTTACGGATGGTCACCTCACACCGGATGCAAACCGAGGAACTCGAGCCCCATCGTCTCCGGATAACCGGCGACGAGGTTCATGCACTGGACCGCGGTGCCCGCCGCGCCTTTCATCAGGTTGTCGAGGGCCGCCACCGCGACGACGCGCCCCGCGTGGGGATCGACGGCGAAGCCGACGTCGCAGAAGTTCGTCCCCGCGAGGATTTTCGGCTCGGGGAACCGGTACAATCCAGACGCCTCCGTCACGATCCGCACGAAAGGTTCGGAACCGTATGCGTCGCGGAAGATCTTCCACAGGTCTTTGGTCGTGATGGAATCTCTGAGGAAGACATGGCAGGTCGCGAGGATTCCGCGCACCGCCTCAACCGCGTGGCAGGAGAGGGCGATCTTCCCACCGGCTTCCTGCTCGATCTCCGCGGTGTGACGATGGCCCGCGGGCGCGTAGACGCGCATGACCCCGGACCGCTCCGCATGCTGGGAGGCGGGACCTCCATCGAGTCCTCCGGCCGAGGATCCCGTCTTCGCATCGACGACGATTCGTTGCGTGTCGACGATGCCCGATTTCAAGAGGGGACGAATCGCGAGGATCGCCGCGGTCGCGATGCATCCCGGGCCTGAGATGAGGGTCGCGCGGCGAATCGCCTCGCGGTGGATTTCGGGGAGCCCGTAGACGGAGGCCGCGAGGAGGTCCGGACGCGGATGCTCGACGCCGTAGTATTCACGATAGAGGGCCGGATCTTTCAGCCGGAAGTCCGCGCTGAGGTCGATGACCTTCCCCGCCCGCACGAGGAACTCGGGCATGCGGACCATGGAACGACCGTGGGGCATCGCGAGGAAAAGCAGGTCGCACGAGTCCAGGTCCGCATGGGGCGTGAACACGAGGTCCGTGACCTTGCGGAGGTTCGGGTGAGCCCGGCTCACCGGTTTTCCCGCCATCGAGTCCGAGGTGACTTGGCCAACCTCGACCTTCGGATGTCGGAGGAGGAGTCGGAGGATCTCTCCTCCGGTGTAACCGGAACCGCCGACGATCGCGATCTTCATCGCTTCGCGACCTCGAGGACGTAATCGACGACGGCGCCCGCGACGTCGACGCCGGTGGCCGCTGTCAGGGCGCGGAACTCCGGGGTCGGATTCACCTCGTGGACGACGAGGCCTTCAGGCGATTCCATGAGATCGACGGCGAGGACGCCGCCTCCGACCGCCTCCGCGGCCTTCAATGCGAGCTCCGACATTTCCGCGGTCGGGGCGAGGCCTTCCGAGTCCGCCCCGCGGGCCGCGTTCGTTCGCCAATCCTTCGAATGGCGATACATCGCCGCGACGATTCGGTCCCCGACGACGAAGGCGCGGAGGTCCCGGTCCGGTTTCTCGACGAATTCCTGGACATAGAAGATGGAGTGCATCGGGGAACCGAGCGCCGTCTTGTGCTCGATGATCTGCTCGGCCTCCTCAGGATCGTCGACCTTCGCCATCAGGCGACCCCACGATCCGATCGGCGGTTTCAGGACCGCGGGATAGCCGACTTCATCGAGGGCTTTCATCGCGGCCTCGGGAGTGAGGGCGACGACGGTCCGCGGCGTCGGGATGCCCGCCTCCGCGAGCCGGAGGCTCGCCAGGACCTTGTCTCCGCAGAGGGAGACGACCTCGTACGGGTTGACGGTCGGGACCCCGTAGTGCTCGAAGAACCGCAAGGCGTAGAGGGACCGACTGTGGCTCACGCTGCGGTTGAGGACGAGGTCCGCCTGGAAGCCATTGCGCACCAAGGGGAAGGTGACCGCCTCGTCGTGGAGTCGCTCCACGGGGACGCCCCGAGCGGCCGAGGCCTCGAGGATCCACTTCTCCTCGGGTCGGATCACGGTGTAGAAAAGGCCCAGGGTGAACGTCTCACTCACCCCAATCCTCCGCCTCTCGAGGAGCCGTGTCGACGCGGAACGGCTCGACGGCGGTGACCTCGAGCTCGAGGCCGCAATCGGGGCATGGGAAGATCTCCCCTTCGATCAGGTTGCTCTTCTCGATCGCCCGACCGCATTCGGGACAATCGGCCATCAAGGTCCCTCCTTCAGGAGCGCGTCGACGAGTTCGATGCATTCCGCGTGTTTCGAGATGGAGTACCGCTGAAGGCCGACGGCGTCGTGGGCCCGGGCCAGTTGGATCCGGATCGCCTCGAGGGAAGGACCGCCGGGTGTCTTCCGAGCCGCGAGCGACGCGCGGACGTCGAGGACTTTCTGCACATCGTCGCCGAACCGCGGGTCGAACCCTCGGAGCGGTTTCGCCTCGAGGGGCCGGTCCAGGGCGAGGTAGCGGGCGACGGTCTCGTGTGCCTCTCGGAACGGGACGCCCCGGGCGACCAGATGTTCGGCGAGGTCCGTCGCGAGCAACCGCGGGTCCGATGCCGCCGCCAGGAGGCGCGCCTCGTCGAATTCGAGGGCGGAGATTGCGGTCGTCAGTGCATTGAGCGTCGCGACGACGTGGTCGACCGCGTCGAAGACCGGGGCCTTATCCTCCTGGAGATCTCGGTTGTATCCCTGGGGCAGGCCCTTCAACGTCGTGAGGAGAGAGACCAAATCTCCGATGACCCGGCCGGACTTTCCGCGGGCCAGTTCGGCGACGTCGGGATTCCGTTTCTGCGGCATCAGGCTGCTGCCCGAGCCCAGGGCGGCCGCGGGCCGGAGGAATGCGAATTCCTGGGAGGCCCACAGGACAATCTCTTCTCCGATCGAGGACAGATGCACCGCGAGAAGTGAGAAGTCGAAGAGGAACTCTGCGAAGTAGTCCCGGTCGGTCACCGCATCGATCGAGTTCTCGAAGGTCCCCGCGAATCCGAGGATCCGCGCCGGGATCGCGGGATCGATTGGCAGCGTGCTCCCCGCGAGGGCGGCCGCGCCCAGGGGCGACACGTTCGCTCGCGCGAAGCAATCCGACAGGCGTTGGTCGTCCCGAACCAGAGGCCAGAAGTGGGCGAGCAGGTGATGCCCGACGGTAACGGGCTGGGCCCGTTGGAGATGCGTGTACCCCGGCATCGGCACCTGGGCATTGGCCTCCGCTTGATCGAGGAGGGCGAGCTCGAGGCGCAGGATCTCTTGACGGACCGCCGTGATCGCCTCCCGCAGGTAGAGGCGCTCATCGAGCGCGATCTGGTCGTTCCGGCTCCGGGCCGTGTGGACCTTCGCGCCGAGGGAGCCGAGCCGCTCCGTCAGGCTCACCTCGATGTTCGTGTGGACGTCCTCGAGGTCCTCCCGCCATGGGAAGCTCCCGGCGACGATCGCGGCGTGAACGGCCCGGAGGCCCTTGGTCAAGGCTCCCGCCTCGTCGATCGTGAGGATGCCCACTGCGGCGAGCATCTGCACATGGGCGATGCTGCCCGCGACATCGTATCGCGCGAGCTTGCGATCGACCGGGAGCGAGGCGAGGAATCGCCAGGCCGGAGACTCGACATAGGACGGCGGCGCTCCGCTTGGCCCGCCCTTCGATTGCACGGTGGCCGCCATCTTCACTTCGCCCTCTTCGCGGCCTTCAGGAGCTTCGGCGCGGTTGGCGCCTTCTCTCCCGCGGCGGCCCAGGTGCGCGCCGGCAGGCCCCACACGTAGATGAAACCCTCCGCCATCGATTGCCGGAATCGGTCGCCCTGCGAGTACGTCGCGAGGGCGTGATCGTAGAGGGAGTAGGGCGAGGCGCGGCCGACGACGGTGGCGGCTCCCTTGAACAGCTTGACGCTGACGTCCCCGGTCACCCGCTCCTGAGTCGAGGCGACGAAGGCGTCGAGCGCCTCCCGGAGGGGGGTGAACCAGAGGCCGTCGTACACGAGCGTGGCGTAGCGGGCGGCGACGGAGCGCTGGAACTCGAGCAGGTCCCGCGGGAGGACCAAGGCCTCGAGGGCCTGGTGGGCCTTGACGAGGACGGTCGCGGCGGGGCATTCGTAGACCTCGCGGGACTTGATCCCGACGACGCGCGATTCGACGTGGTCGATGCGGCCGACGCCGTGGCGCCCGGCGAGCTCGTTGAGGGACGCGATGAGGTCGACGAACTCGAGCGACCGACCTTGGAGGGCCGTCGGCTTGCCGCCATCGAAATGGATCGTCGCGTGCGCGGCCTCGTCCGGCGCGGCGGCGGGGCTCGTCGTCCAGCTGTAGACTTCCTCGGGCGGCTCGATCCTCGGATCCTCGAGGACTCCGCATTCGACGGAGCGGCCCCAGAGGTTCTCGTCGGTGGAGTACGGCGAGCCGTTGTCGACGGGTACTGGGATCCCGCGCTCCTTCGCGTATTCGATCTCCTGCTCCCGCGTCATGCCCCACTCTCTCGCGGGTGCGACCACCGTCAGATGCGGTGCGAGGGCCGTCGTGCATAGGTCGAATCGCACCTGGTCGTTCCCTTTGCCAGTGCACCCGTGCGCGATGAAGGCGGCCCCTTCTTTCTGCGCGACGGCGACGAGGTGCTTGCCGATGAGAGGTCGCGCGAGGGCGGTGCTGAGGGGATACTGCCCTTCGTACATCGCGTTGGCCTGGAGTCCCGGGAGGACGAACTGCTCCGCGAACTCGCGGCGCGCGTCGACCACGTGGGTCTTCGCCCCGAGGCGCCGGGCTTTCTCCCGGATCCCGTCGAGGTCTCCCGGCTGTCCGACGTCGATCGTCAGCGTGACGACGTCCATCCCTCGATCCTGGAGCCACCGAATGGCGACGGAGGTGTCCAAGCCTCCGGAATAGGCCAAAACCACTTTATCCCGCGTCATGGGCGACCGTGCCCCAACCAATTCTTGCGATGAACACTCGTGGATGTGTATTTGAGCGTGTCGACATCATGATGGCATTTCAGGACAAAATTGTCAAATATCGGACATGTTGTACAGTTGTTGATGGCGCCGGTCGCGCGGGAGGTGCGGGAGTACATCGCGGCCCATCCCAGCGTCTCGGACGGACTCAAGATGGGCATCGTGAACTATTCGGCCCTCGCGAGGAAGATCTCTAAGGAGCTCGGGATCCGACAGAGAGAGGCCGTGCTGGCGGCCTGCCGACGTTATCCGGTCGAAAAGCTCCGCGGGTACAGTGAAGACGCCGTCCGTCGGATGCTCCAGAAGAGCCGCGTCCAAACCCGGACGAAGGTCGCGACGATCACGGTCGTCGAAGGGGTCGATGTGCTCCAGCGCCTCGGGGACGTGGTCGAGGAACTCCTCGACGAGAACCGCGTCTGCCGGCTCATCCAGGTGTCCCAGGGCACTGTGATCATCGTGGACGACGACTCGGTCTCACGGGTCACCAAGAAACTCAGATCGGAGCACCTCATCGGCGTGACCCGCGGGCTCGTGGAGATCGACGTGACGAGTCCGGAAACAATCGAGAAGACGCCGGGGCTCCTCGCGTTCTTGTCGGGCGCCCTCGCCTCCCGCGGCATCAACATCATCGAGGAGATGTCCGCCTACACGGACACGATCTTCCTCCTCGAACGGAAGGACATGACCCGGGCCATGGAAGTCCTCGCCCAGAACCTGCAGTGATCATTTCGTATCGTACGCCCTCAATCGATCGGTTTTCGGAGAGGTCTTGTCGGGTCGTTGCTTACCGAGGGCGAACATGGGCTCCGTTCAAGCCGACGAACCATCGACGCCGGCACGCGATGCCCGCCGTGACCTCGCTTTGGCCTGGACCGTGGGCTTCACGATGTGGGGATTGCTCCTGTCCGTCGACCCGCTGCTGCCCGCAATTCAAAACGAGTTGGCCCTCACCTTCACCCTTCGATCTTTGGTCCTGGCGCTGCCGTTCCTTTCGATGGCGATTGCCGCCATCCCCGGCGGGTTCCTCGCCGACCGCTCAGGCATTCGGCGGTCCGTGACCCTCGGAGGGGCGATCGCGACGGGAGGAGCGGGCCTCCGAGCGGTCCCTGGCGGGACCGTCCTCCTGCTTACCGCGGCCGTCGTGTTCGGCCTCGGACTTGGACTCGTGATCCCCAATCTTCCGAAGTTGGTGAGCACTCGGTATGGCCGCGACCTCGGAGGATTCGCGACTGGGGTCTACTCCACGGGCCTGATCATGGGAAGCGTCGCGGGCGTCTATCTCACGAAACCGCTGGCCGATGTTTTGGGTTCTTGGCGATGGGCTCTGGTGATCTGGGCCGCCCTTGGCGTCTGCGTTGTCGGGGCCTGGACTCTTTGGGTTTCACCGGCACATCCGTCCCCGCGTCAATCCGAGACCGGATTCCGAACCCTCCTCCGCCGACGGGAACTTTGGGTCCTCGCGTTCCTCTTTGCGGCGGGCAACGCGAGCTACTTCTTTCTCGTCGGGAACTATCCGCCATACCTGGCCTCGCGCGGCCTCGGCCTCGATGCGGCCTTGGGTCAGCTCACGCTCTTGATCGCGGTCGGCGTCCCCGCCATTTTCCTCGCACCGATCCTGTCCGATGGACTGAGGGCCCGCCGTCCATTCCTTTGGGGGCCTCATGTCCTGATCGCCGCCCTCCTGCTCCTGATCGGGCGGTTGCCCCTCGTGGCGATTCCGGCGGTGTCCGTCGGCCTCGGCCTCGCCGAGATGGCGATCTTCGCCCTCGTCCTGCTTCTCCCGGTCGACCTCTTCTCCTCGGACGAAGTAGGCCGCGGGTCGGGAATCGTCGTTTCCTTCGCGTACGTCGGCGCGCTCGTCGGCCCTCTCGCGGCGGGCATCGCGGTCGACCTCACCAGGTCCTTCGAGGGAGTCCTCGAGGCCTTCGCCCTCCTCTCGGTCCTGGCGGCCTTCGCCACCTTCGCGCTCCCGGAGACGGGCGCTCACGGGAGGAGGTCTTAAGGTGCAGCGAGCGCTGGCCACCGACGCGATGACGACGCCCGCCGCCTTTCCGTCGACGCCATCGCAGAAGGGCGGCAAGCCGCCGGGCTTCGACCTCCTGGCTCACAACCGAGACATGGCCGGGGCGATCGAGTCGTTTCTCGCGCCGACCTACGGGCCCGGAGGCCGGGCAAAGCTCTTCCTCGACGCCAAGGGGAATGCGATCCCGGCGACGGATGGAGCGCGGATGCTGTCGACCCTCGACTCGCCCCATCCTGTCGGGAAGATCCTCCGCTCGATCGCGACCGCGCAGGAGGAGGAGTGGGCCGATGGGACCAAGCTCGCGGCGCTGCTCGCGGTCCGGCTGCTCCACCGCTCCGGCCCATTGCTCGATCAGGGCGTCCGACCGGCGAGAATCGTCCGCGGATTCGAGATCGGGCTGGATTGGGCGATCGGATCGGCTGAGGCATCCGCGGTTGCCCTCGATCCATTTGAGGGGGCCTTGCTGCTCGATGTCGCGCGAGGTTGCCTCGGAGGGTGGCTCGATCCGAGGCCCCGGGAGGAGCTTGCTAAAGCCGTCGTGCAGGCCGCGACCCGGATTGCTTCCAAGACGCCGCAGGGCTGGCGATGCAGCCGGCGGGACATCCACGTGTTCGCGAAGGCCGCGGGCGCGTTCTCCGTCCGTGTCATCGACGGCTACGTCCTGGACCGATGGCGGGACGACCCGAACATGCCTCCGCGGGTTGAAGACGCTCGCATCGCCCTCCTCGACGCCGAGCCGATTCGCGGGAAGGCGGGCGTCCACGAGCCGCGACTTCGCTGGTACGGCGAGAGCAAGGTCCGACTCCAAAGTCCGGCGCAACTCGAAGGATACAGCGCGGTCGGAGAGGACTACACACGAAGAATTGTCGAGAGACTCCAGGCCGCGGGGGCGAACGTCGTCGTCACGACGCTCGGCATGTCGGATTACGGACACAAACTCCTCGCGAAGGCCGGCATCTTCGGGATCCGGGCGGTCATGCGACCGGAGTACATGCGAGACCTCGCTCGGGCGACCGGGGCGGGTCTCATCAAGGACTTCCAGGAGATTCGAACGGACCAGTTGGGCCATGCCGGCCTCGTCGAAGAGATCCGTCTCGGTGGATCGAAGTGCACCATCATCGACCGTTGCCCGGACCCCCAGGTCGTGAGCCTGCTCGTGCTCGGCCCCGGTCAAGCCGCCGCGGAGCTTTACAAGACCCTGGCACGGAAGGCGATTGGCGCCGCCGCGGCCTCGATCGAAATGCCACGGTTTCTCGCGGGCGGCGCAGGAGCCGAGATGGCCGCGTCTTCCCGGGTCCGCCGGGATGCGAGCCGCGTCGAAGGCCGGGAGCAGCTCGCGGTCGAAGCCTTCGGCCTCGCGCTGGAGGACCTCGCCGCATGCCTCGCGGCGAATCTCGGACTGAAACCCCTGGACGCCGTGCTGGCCCTGCGAACCGCCCATGCGAAGTCGGCGGACTGGGGGATCCTCGCGGGGCAGCGGGAGCCGGTCGACTACGAGCACGGCCTCTTTCGAGAACCGCTGGGGCCAAGGTTGTCGGCGTGGCGTCGGGGCGTCGAGGCGGCCTCGACGATTCTCCTGGCGGACGACTTTCACAAGGTCTCGCGCCCGTCCCTTCGGAAGAAGGCATCGGACGGCGAGGGCGACAAGGACCGCTAGCTGTGGAGGACCGTGGCGTCCCCGAGGTCCCAGCCGACCTGGACGCGGGCGCCCCGCTCCAAGAAGGTCCGCTCGCCCATCTTCTTCGCCCGTAACAACCGCCCGTCCCCCAAGGCGATCTCGTAGTGAACGTACGGACCTTTGAAGATCACATCGCGGACCTCGCCGGGGAACCGGTTCGCCATCGCTTCCGACGCGGCACCGATCTCGATCCGTTCATCCGGAACGAAGAATGCCAGCGCGCTCCCCGAGGGCGTGGACGCATTCGACCGGAGATGGAACCGGAGTCCGTTCGAATCAACGGTGACGCGTCGGTCGTCCGTCGCCACGATGTCCCCCGCGAAGAGGTTGCTCATCCCGATGAAATCGGCGACGAAATGGTTCTTCGGATGCTGGTACAGCTCGAGCGGCGTGCCCACCTGCTCGAGGACGCCGAAATTCATGACGCCGACGCGGTCGCTCATCGTCAGCGCCTCCTCCTGGCTGTGCGTCACGAAGATGAACGTCTTCTTCAGCTCATGCTGGAACCGCCGGAGTTCGATCTGCATCTCCTTCCGGAGCTTCTCGTCGAGCGTGTTCAGCACCTCGTCGAGGAGCAGGACTTCAGGGGCGATCGCCATGCTCCGGGCGATCGCAACGCGCTGGCGCTCGCCGCCGGAGAGTTCCCAGACCCGGCGTTTCTGCTTCCCCTCGAGGTCCACGAACCGGAACATCTCCTCGACCCGCTTCTGCCGCTCCTCTTTGTCGATCCCGTGCACTTTGAGGCCGTACTCGACGTTCTCCTCCGCGGTCATGTGAGGGAACAGCGCGTACTCCTGGAAGATGAGGCTCGTGTTCCGCCGGTACGGCGGGACCCGCGTCATATCCTTGCCCGCGATGATGACGTCTCCGGAATCCGGGGTCTCCAGGCCGGCCAGGATCTTCAGGAGGGTTGATTTGCCGCTGCCGCTCGGTCCGAGGAGGGTGAAGAACTCGCCCTCGCGGACGTCGAGCGAGATTCCCTTCAGCGCCTTCACGTCGCCGGGGAAGGTCTTCGTCAAATTGCGGATCCGGACCAGGGTTTCCGCTGCCACATCGTCCATCCTCATGCCCCCGAGCGCCGCGGCCCCGCGAGCGCGTCTCGTCGGGCCTTCCTATTCTCCCCGGCCTATAAGAAATCGATGGGTTTTCGTCCCGCGGTCGAAAGGAAAGGCGGTCCATCGAATCCGTGACGGCGCGGCCTACGAGGAGGCGAATGGTTTTTAATGATTCGGGATGATGAAGTGATCGGTGAGAGGGTGGAGGGGCCGAAGCTCATCGGGTTCATCGGTCTCGGGAACATGGGCGCGCCGATGGCGAGCAACCTTCTGAAAGCCGGATTCTCCGTCATCGTCTGGAACCGGACCGAATCGAAGGCGCGACCGCTCGTCGAGAAAGGGGCGGCGTGGGCCGACGGCCCACAGCACGTCGCGGAGAAGTCCGACGTGGTCATCACGATGCTCGAGGACGCCCGCGCCGTCCGCGAAGTCCTTCTCGGCGCCGAGGGCGTCGTCGCGGCCCGTCGTCCGAACCTTCGGATTATCGACATGAGCACGATTTCCCCGAAGGATTCGCGGGACATCGCCCAGCAAGTCGCGTCCCGCGGGATGATCATGATCGACAGCCCGGTGTCCGGGAGCGTGAAGGCCGCCGCGGACGCCTCGCTGACGCTGCTCGTCGGCGGGGATCCCGAAGTCGTCGAGTCCGTCCTTCCTGTCCTGCGCGCGATGGGCAAGAATGTGTTCCATCTGGGTCCGAACGGCATGGGCTGTTACATGAAACTCGTCAACAACGTGGTACTCGCGGCGAGCCTCGCGGGATTCTCGGAAGCATTCGTCCTCGGAAAGAAGGCGGGCCTGCCTCCTCAGCAGATGCTCGACGTGATCTTGCAAGGGTCCGCTCGGTCTCCGCTCCTGGAATTCAAAGGAAAGGCGATCGTCGATCGGAACTTCGCTCCGACGTTCGCCCTGCGGTTGATGCGGAAAGACCTCGGACTCGCCCTGGAGACGGGAAGCCAGACGCAGGTCCCGATGCCGATCACGGCGTTTCTCAACGAGCTCCACCAGGCGGCGATCGCGGGCGGCCTCGCCGACCGGGATTGGTCCGCGATCGTCCAGGTGTTCGAAGGCCTCGCCGGGGTGAGCTGATGGGCCTCGCCGCGACGCGGCCGAAGCCCAAGCGGCCGGACGAACCGAAAGACGTCGAGCGCCCGGACCGGATCATTTTGGAGCGGCTCCAGAAGGACGACAAGGTCAGCCTCGGCGACCTCGCGAAGAAGACCGGGCTCGCCTCCTCCTCGGTCCACTACCGCATCAAGAGGCTCGAGGAGGAAGGCATCATCAAAGGGTACCACGCGATCGTGGATCCGGTCAAGCTCGGGTACGACATCCTCGCGGTGAGCTTCATCCGCTCGCGGTACGATCCGAAATCCTACGAGCGGTTGAGCAAGGCCCTTCCGAAGATCCCGGGCATTTGGGCCGTCTACTTCCTGATGGGCGACACCGACTACGTCGTCCTGATCCGCGCGAAGAACCGTGCCGACCTCAACCGGATCGTCTACGAGTTGATCTCGATGAAGGACATCGAGCGATCCGATACCCGGATCGTGATCGAGCGCCTCAAGGAAGACATCGCGGTCCCGATGGACTAGGCGTTAGGCGCCCGTCGCCGCGTCCCTCTCCCGCGCGAACGGCCGATTCGGCAGGATGACGGTCCCGATCCCCAGCACGATGGCCGCCTTAACGAGGTCCAAGGGGACGAACGGGATCACGGTCTTCACCAGGAGGGAGTCGAGCGGGAGGCCTCCCCTGGAGGCGATGACTCCGAACCCGGTCGTCCACCATGCGTAGAACCAGATGGCTCCGAGCAGATAGACGAGGCCGATCCCCGCCACGAGGAGGAGCGCGAGGTACGCCGGTCGGCGGTATCGGACCCGCGCGTCGAGCGCCCAGCCGATCAGGAACGCCGCGGCGATGAACCCGAGGATGTATCCGAACGTGGCGCCGGTCAGGATCGCAAAGCCGCCGATCCCCCGATAGAGGCCCGGGAGTCCCGCGAATATCGGCTCGGGGCTCGTGTTCGATCCGGCGAACCAGGGGACGCCGAGGATCCCGACGAACGCATAGAGGATCTGGCTCAGGCCGCCATAATGCTTGCCGAGGACGACCGCCGACGCGAGGACGAAAAACACCTGGCCGGTGATCGGCACCGGAGTCCAAGGCAGGTAGATCTTGATCAGCGCGCCGAATCCCGTGAGACAAGCGAAGAGGCCCGCTAATCCGAGGTTCACGAGGAAGGCGCTTTCGTATCGCCACCGATAGAACTGGTAGGTCGCATTCCGAACGCGACCGATCGTCGCTCCCGCCGACATCGGGCTCCCCGCGGGCGCAAGGGCCGAGACGGATTTAACGCTAGTGGCGGGCTCACGCCAACTTGACCGATGCGGCGATCTCGGTGTTGTAGTTGCCCGAAACGAAGGCCGGATGGGCCAACGCCGCGCGGTGGAACGGGATGGTCGTCTTGACGCCTTCCACCTTGAATTCCGCGAGGGCGCGTTGCATCCGACGGATCGCGAGCGGGCGATCGCCGCCCCACACGATGAGCTTCGCCAGGAGGGGGTCGTAGTGGAAGGACACGACGCTGCCGGCCGCGACCCCCGAATCGAGCCGCACGTGGGGCCCTCCGGGTTCGTCCCAGCGGGTGATCGTCCCCGGATTCGGCATGAAGTTCTTCGCGGGGTCCTCCGCGTTGATCCGGCACTCGATGCCATGGCCGCGGCGCGTGATCGACGCCTGCTCGGGGAGATGCTCCTCTCCCGCTGCGATCCGAATCTGCGTATGGACGAGGTCGAGGCCCGTCGTGACCTCGGTGACAGGATGCTCGACCTGCAGTCGCGTGTTCATCTCCATGAAATAGAAGTGTCCCCGGGAGACCATGAACTCGACCGTCCCGAGGTTCCGATATCCGGCGGCCTCCGCGATCCGCACCGCGGCGCGCCCCATCTCTTCCCGCAGCTCCTCGGTCAAGGCCATCGACGGCGTTTCCTCGATGAGCTTTTGGAACCGTCGCTGCACGCTGCATTCGCGCTCGAACAAGTGGACGGTCCGGCCGTGTCCGTCCGCGGCGACTTGGATCTCGACGTGCCTCGGATCGTCGAGGTACTTCTCCAGGAGGAGGCGGCCGTCCCCGAACGAGGCGACCGCCATCCGCCGCGTCGCGTCGAAGGCCGCTTTGAGTTCCTCCGGATCCCTCGCGATCTTCATGCCGATGCCGCCTCCGCCGGCCGTCGCCTTCACGAGGACCGGATAGCCGATCCGCTCCGCGATTGGCAGGCCGTCCTCGAGCCGCGGGACGATTCCCTCGCTGCCCGGAGTCACGGGGACGCCGAGGGAGCGAACGAGCTCGCGGGCCGGAGCCTTCCCTCCCATCGCGCGCATCGCGGCGGGCGGGGGGCCGATGAAGACGATCCCGGCCTCCTTGCAGGCCTCCGGGAACGCGGGATTCTCAGAGAGGAGTCCATAACCCGGATGGATCGCGTCCGCGGCGGCCTTGACTGCGGCGTCGACGACCTTGCGGATGTTCAGGTACGTCTCGGAGAGCTTCGCCCCTCCGAGAGGGATCGACTCGTGGGCATACCGGACGAACGGCGCGTCCGCATCCGGGTCCGAATAGACGGCAACCGTCGGGATGGAGAGTTCGCGGCACGCCCGCATGATTCGCACGGCGATCTCCCCGCGGTTCGCGACGAGGATCCGGTTGAACATCCGTCGGCGGAACGCGCCCCCTCTCTAAAGTCTTTCAGCGAAGTCCGCGCGCAGGAGAAAACATCTTAATCGCCTCCGTCCATTTGGCGGGATCGTGCGGGGTTGGGGGATCGCCCTTCTGTTGGCCGTATGCCTGGTGGCCAGCGCCTCCGTCGTCCGCGCTTCGCACAAGCCGATTTACAAGAGCAGCACGGACGTCTTGGAGCCGGGGACATGGGAACCTCACTTTGTCTGGTTGCGAAGTGACTACTTCAACTACATGGGCCAGGTGTGGTGGCAGACCTACGTCGTTGGTCCGGGCCTGATCGACCTGCTCTTCTTGGATCTCGAGAACTTCTACGCGTTCCGCGACGGTCGGCCATACCAGACGATCGTCCCGCCTCTCGGCCCCGCGACCGACGGCGCGCAATATGCGTCGGACTTGAGCGGCGACCTGCCCTACTTCCTCGTCATCCGGAACGCGGGCTCGGTGACCGCCCACGTAACGTGGACGATCTTCGCGGAGATCGACTGGCGGCGGTGGCAAGGCGACCCTCCCGGCCCGACCCTGAACCTGACGATCGAGCGGGCGTCCGGTCCGTTGCAGAACGGGTCGAGCTGGGAGACGACGTTCGATGCTCCCGCGGTCTACGTGTACCATTGCAACCCGCACATCGACATGACCGGGATCGTGGAGGTCGTCCCGGGCAATGCGAGTTCGACTCCGGTCGCGGTCCAGATCCATGACATGGGCTTCCACCCGGAGGTCATCCGGGTCCCGGTCGGGAGCACCGTCGTGTGGACCAACCACGACGGGACGAACCACAGCGTGAACCTGGGCATCCTGCCCGGCGGCTTCGTCGTGATTCCCGCGGGCGGCGCGTCGCTCTCGGCGGTGCTCGGCTACGGCGCCCTCGCCGCGGCACCGGCCGTCGGGCTCTTGCTCTTCCTGCGAAGGAGGACCCGCGCCGTCGAAGGAAGTTCGAAAAAGCCCGCGCGGAATTGGAAGGAACGCGTGGACGACGAATAGGCATAAATAGCGTTCATCGGTTTCTCATTCGAACACGGATCGTGCTTCCTTCCGCAGGTCCGTTTTCCGGAGGAGACGGGGGTGGCGCATCGGAGTGCCCGCTACGACTACGGCGGCGACCGATACGTGTTCGTCGAGTTCAGCATCGACATGGAGCTCGCGCAGAATTTCAAGACCCTCTCCATGGCGGAGGCCATCAAGCAGGCCCGGATCCCGGGCATCGTCGAGGTCATCCCTTCGATCTGTTCGATGCTCGTCGAATACGACCGGACGAAGCTGCACGCGGACTCCCTGATCGGACGGCTCAAGGGCATCGAGCAATCGATGACGCAGCTCACGCAGATCCCGACGCGCATCATCGACTTCCCGATCCTCTTCGCGGATCCGTGGACCACCGAGTGCGCGGAGGCCTTCAAGGGGCACCACAACACAGGCGAGGTCCCCAACATCGACTTCGTCGCCCGCGAGAACCACTTCTCCGACCGCGAGTCCTTTATCAA
>VBLT01000015.1 GCA_005878615.1 Methanobacteriota archaeon | reverse complement strand
CCTTCTCCTTTCGCGCCTTCGCGACGCGGCCGACCGTGGTGAGGTAGATCGTCGCAATCGCGATCAGGGTCAGGGAGAGGATGACGGTGAGGGACGACAACGCGAAGATCTCCGGGGTGATGGCGACCGTGATCTTGTTCCACACGTACGTCGGGATCGTTTGGCCGATGCCCTGGAGGTAATACGTCCGGCTGAACTCATTGAAGGACAGGACGTAGGAGAAGATCGCGGCGCTCGTGATCCCGGGCTTGATGATCGGATACTCGATGTCGCGGAAGGCCCGCCACTCATTCGCCCCGAGGTCCATCGCCGCGAGCACCGTCTCCCTCTTGACGACCGACATGCTGGTGAGGATGACGAGGAAGGCGAAGGGGAGCGCCCAGAGGACGTGGCCGACGAGCTCCGTCCACAAGCTTCGCTGAAGCCCGAGGAATTCGGTCAGCAGGAGGCTGAGGCTGAATCCCTGGATGATCCCTGGAAGGAAGATCGGGAGGATCATGATCGCGATGATGAGGGTCTTGAACCGAGCCTTCCGATACCCGAGGGCCGCCTGCAGGGCCAGGAGGGTCGTCACCGCCGTCGTCAGGAAGGCCAGGAGGATGGACTTGAAGAGCGCGTCCATCAACCCCCTCGAATTGATCATCTTGTCATACCAGCGGAGGCTGAATCCGGTGTTCACGCGCACGATGCCGGACGGCTCGAAGGAGACCGCGACGAGCAGCAGCGGGGGCATCAGGATGTACAGGACGAAGAACCCGACGAACAGTTTCCAGATGAGGTTCCCGTGCTTTGCGAAAAACACCTCGAGCTGGCCTTGACGGACGGATATGGCGGACCCTGAAGAGCTCATATCTCACCAATCTTCTTCAGGCCGAAGGCCCTCTCCCAACCCCAGATCAGCCCGATCGCCATGAGCAAGATGATCGACGCGATCGCCGCGGCCATCGGGTACTGCTGTCCGCTGATCGCCTTGTCGATGAGGTTCGCGATCAGGGTTCGGCTCGAGTCCGTCGCACCGCCGAGGATCTCCGGGACCACGCTGTCCCCGAGCACGCCCACGAAGACGAAGATGCTGCCGATCAGGATGCCCGGGAGGGCCAGGGGGACGACCACGCGGAAAAGGGTGTCACGGGGCCGACCCCCGAGGTCCGCGCTGGCAGCCAAGACGGTCTGGTCGATACGGCTCATCGCGAGCCAGATCGGGAAAATCATGAACGGCAGATACGTGGAAAGGAGACCGACGTGGACCGAGAACTCGGAAAACAGGAGTCCGGGCAACGGTCCGTTCGTCGCCCCGATGCTCTGCAAGACCGTATTGATGAGGCCCCGGCTCTGGAGGACGATGTACCAACTCAGCGTCCGCAGCAGGTAGCTCGTCAGGAACGGGACCGCGAACAAGAGGAGCAGAGGCAGGGCATACTTGCTCCCCCGCATCTTGATCCCGACGAAATAGGCGATTGCGAATCCGAGGACGAGGGCGATCGCGGTCTGCGTGACGGCGATCCGCAGCGTCTTCAGGAAGATGTCGAGCCGCCAGGTCGGGAGACCTCCGATGCCCAGGAACTCCTCGTAGGCGCTCGTCGAGAAGCCGGGGACGAGCCGATTGTTTTCGACGGTCCAGAAGCTCCAGGCGAAGATTGAGGCCAAGGGGACGAAGACGAAGAAAAAGACGAACACGAGGGGCGGCACGATCTGGAGGGACAACAGTGCGCGGGGGTGGTCCGCGAAGTATTCCGCCAGTTGGTCGAAGGGGCCTGACGGTCTCCTGGACGCCATCCGATCCCTCAGCCGCCGGCCGTCGCTAGCTCGTCACCTGGGTCCATGTGTCTTGGTAGTCCCTTGACCAACGTGTGGCGCGACTGGATGAAGGCCGTATCGTAGGGGCCGCCGCCCGCGTTCGGGTTGTCCTGCGCGTACTGGATCGCATCGGGAGTCGCCGTGAGATAGCCCCGGATCGTCGTGATGCGCGCCCCATACCAGCCTTCCAAGGTCCACTGGGACAGGTGCATGCAACGATCCTTGGTCTGGCTCTGGCCTTTCGGCGTCATGTAGATCGGGATGTTCCAAAGATAGTAGCCTTCCTTCGGCGCCATGTAGACCGCGTTGATCGGAGGGTTTTGGGTCCTCAAGGCGAACACGACGGGCTCCCAGGTGTCCATCGCGAGGACCTCCTTGTTCGCGAGCAGGCTCACCGCGGTGTTCCAGCCTTCCCAGAAGACCTTGAACTGTCCCGCCGCCTTCTGATTCAGCATGAAGGTCTTGATCGTGTTCAGGTCGTTCGTGGTGAGCGAAGCGGGGTCCTCGATGGTCTGCAAGTGGTTCCGACCCAGATAGTTGGCCACCTTGTAGATGGCGCACGCCCAGGACTGTTCCATCGACGACTTGCCGGTCGTCAGGGAATCGAAGAGCAGCCCGTAGGTGTCGCTGCCCTGGCCAGGCTGACCCGTGCCGGGCCAAAGTTCGTCCACGAGCATGGCAACAGAGTCTCCGTTTTGCACGATCGGGACGCCGACGATCTGGCCCGTGGAGGCGACCGTGATCGTCGGATTGTTCGTGCGGAGTTCCGGATAGATCTTGCTCCAGCTCGGGAGCGTCTCCGGATCAAAGTCGACGATCGAACCGTCGGCGAACAACGGGTCGTCGAGCGTCCCGGCGTTCGAGATGACGTCGTACGCGTTCCGGCCATCCGCCTTCATCTTGTTCAGGACGGGGACCGGGTCCCAGGGAGCCTCCGTGAAGACGACATCGCCACCGGCGTCATTCAGGCCGTCCCATCGCTCCGGATTGCCCGTGCCGATGCCCCACCACTGGAGCGGTGCCGCGCTGACCCCGCTCGGTCGATTCAGGTAGGCATATGCCCCGACGCCCACCCCCGCGGCAACAACGGCTCCAACGCCGACGTATTTCATGAACGTCCGTCGGGAGACCCCACGTCCTTCAGACACAGCCTGCTGGCCCTGCGGCTTCTCCTCCATAGCCCCCACCCGTGACGGTGTTGACCGCCAAATCGGTTCGACGATATTTAAGCGTTCTCTCCCGGTCGCGGTGCGTTCGACTCGGGGCGAATTTCGTTCACGGAACGACAACAAACGTGTCGAAGAATCGAAAGGTATTCAACGGAGGGTCACGAGGACCTGCCCGGCTCGGACCACATCGTTCTCCTTCACCAGGACCGAGGCGACGCGCCCGGCTCCGGGAGCGGGCACTTCCATTTCCATCTTCATCGCCTCCATGACCAAGAGGATGTCGCCCGGATGGACGGAATCCCCGGCTTTCACCTTGACCTTCACAATCATGCCCGGGATATCGGCGGTCACGTCCATCTCCGTCGATCCTCCCGGTTCAAAGGAGTTCCTTGATGTTCGTCCGTTCGATGCCCTCCCGCTTCATCGCGGACTCGAGGGCTTTCAGGATCTCCGGCGTGTTCGGCGCGTCGCCGTGGACGCAGACGCTCTTGACCTCGACCCGGATGTCCTGACCGGTGACCGTGGTCACCTTCCCCTCCTTCAGGAGTCGGACGAAGCGGCGCGCGACCTCGTCCGGGTCCCAGGCCTTCTTCGCGCGTTCGAGGGCGAGCGAACCGTTCGGGAGGTAGTTCAACTCGACGAACCCTTCCGGTACCACCGGGAGACCGCGCTTCTCGGCGATCTTGTATGTCAGGGAATGGGGCATCGCGTACAGGAGGAGTTCCGGATCGTATTCCTGGATCCCCTCGACGATGCCCTCCGAGAGCTCCTGGTCGTTGACCGCGACCGTGTACATGGCCCCATGGGGCTTGACGTGCTGCAACTTCATGCCGTTCGCCTTGAGGAAGCCGGCGAGGGCCCCGACCTGGTAGATCACGTCGTCCTTGAGCTCGTCCTTCGTCACCTGGATGTAGCGCCGGCCGAATCCCTCGCGATCCGGGAAGCCGGTGTGGGCGCCGACCGCCACCCCGTGCTTCTTCGCCAGTTGAACGGTCTTCCGCATCACGTGCGGGTCGCTCGCATGGAAGCCGCAAGCGATGTTCGCGGACGTGACGAAGGGCATGACCTCCTCGTCCCGCCCCAGCTTCCAGATCCCATAGCTCTCGCCCATGTCGCAGTTCAGATCCACTCGCACCGCCACGCAGCTCACCGTCCCTGGACGATCGAGGATTCCGTCAGCAGGTTCTCCCGCTCGTCCCAGGCGCGATACCCGTCGTCGATCCGCACCGACGTGAATCGGGTCGTGTCGCCGGTCTTGCTCTGGCCGACGCGGTCCAGGTCGACCGCGATGACCGTGCCGATCGTCGCGAACCCACCCCCGCTCACGGCATCGTTCGGCAGGAGGATCGGTTCTACCCCGGGACCCGTCGTGTGCACGCTGCCGACCGGGTAGCCCGAATCCACGACGTTCGTCGGATCGGAGCCCGCGCCGAACGGAGGCGTCCTCGTGACGCATTCGAGCTGCGGACCCAGGTAGCGGTAGCCTACCCGGTCGATCTTGCTCGACACCTGCCAGTCCGTGGAGAGGAAGGTCTTGATGCCGCGCTCCGTGTAGACGTAACTCTCGACGCCGATGACAACGCGAAGGTCTGCATGCGCGCCGAACTGGGGAATTCGGCTCGGATCCACCCGTCGGCCTTCCAGGCCTACCGGCGGGACCGCCGGCTTCCCCACCTTCAGGACATCGCCCTTTCGGAGCACACGCCCCTCGTGGCCACCGATCTCGCCGCGCGCGTAGGTGGCCTTGCTCCCCAGGACGAGAGGCACGTCGATGCCGCCGGCCACCGCGAGGTAAGCGCGACATCCGTTCATCATCCTCCCGAAGGACAGGAGGTCGCCCGCCTTCGCGCCAACGGTTTCCCACATGGGGACGGGGTCCCCGTTCAACTTCGGGGAGAGGTCGCCGCCGGTCAGGGCGATCGCGTGCGGATCGCGGAACCGGACCTGCGGACCGAGCATCGTGATCTCGATGCCGGCCTCGTTCTTGTCATTCCCGACGAGCAGATTCCCCAGGCCCAAGGAGAGGCCATCCTGGGCCCCGGAAGGAGGAATCCCTTGCGAGTAGTATCCGGGCCGCCCGTAGAGGTCTTGAACACTGGCCTCGAGGCCCTGTTGGACGATCTCGAGCAACTCAGCCGCCTCCCATGAGCGCTTTCGTGTAGCCGGGAGGGTCCCGCAGGTACCCTTCCGGTTCGAACGTCACATTCCGGATCGGGAAGCGGTACGTGCCGTCCTCGATCCCGGCCCAGACGCGGTCGTACCCGTCCCGGTCGACCGATCGCCACCGCAAGATGTCGCCGGGTTTCAGGAGCACCGGATTCTCCTTGAAGTCCGGATACCTCTGGCGCGCGTCGTAGATCGGATTCGTCGTCCGCCCGAGAAGTTGGTAGCCGCCGGGATTGCGGACGGAGTAGATCGCGAGGAAGGCGCCGCCCAGTCCGACCGCGCGATCCGGTGTCCAAGTCCGCGGCCGGTTGTACTTCGGCGCCTGGATCGCCTCTTCGTTGCCGACGCCGAGCGGATACAACCACGGGAGGCCTGGCGTGAAACCAACCATGACGGTCCAATAGGGCGTGGCGCACAACGCGTTGATAAAGGACTCGCGGTCGGAGAAGTGGTTCTCGCGGGCGACGAAGTCGATGTTGGGGACCTCGCCTGTGTTGTGGTGCCCCTTGAAGGCCTCCGCGCACTCGGTGGTCCACGGATCCGCGAAGA
>VBLT01000080.1 GCA_005878615.1 Methanobacteriota archaeon | reverse complement strand
CCGCGCGGCGCGTAATAAATCCTCGCGGGCTCGCGGACGGCCCGCGAAAGGCGGATGAAATCGGAACGCGTGCGAGGGTCCATGGAGAGTTCGATGGGCACGCCGGATGGCCGTTGCATCGCCTGCAAGGGAGAGCTGCAATCGATCGGCACCGAGCAGTTCCGGGTTGGAGGGACGACGGGTGGATGGAAACTCTTGTTCGGAGAATGGGCGGAACTCGGCGAGGACATGCTGTCCTTCGAAGTCCTGGCGTGTACCGCGTGCCGCCGCGTCGAGTTGCGCGCGCCGCCGGCCGGCACCTAGAAGCATTAATTACGGGAGGCCCGATGGGCCGCGCGCGGGGGTAGCCAAGCTAGGACAACGGCGCCGGACTTAAGATCCGGTCTCGCAGGAGTCCGTGGGTTCAAAAGCCCCGCGCATCGCGCGGAGCGGGAAGTCCCATCCCCCGCACCGTCCTCATTGCGATTGCGGGAAATCTTTATGTGAAGGCAGCGGCTCGCCCGCCGAAGGAGGATGGAACGGTGGCATCCCTCTCGAAGGCGTTCGTCGTGGCCTTATTGATTGGCACAATCGCGGTCTCTCTGGTCGCTCCCGCGGCGGTGGCTTCGCCGACGAGCCCCCGGAGCGCGAAAGCGGTCTCGATCACCTTGTACGGGAGCCAGTCTAACGGGTGGGGTTTCGGCCCGAACAACATGACCCAACCGGGGCCTCCGATCGCGGTCACCACGGGCGACGTCATCACCTTCACCCTCTTCGCGGCGGACAGCCAGCAGCACAATCTGGTCATCGACCTGAACAGCAACCAAATCGAGGACACGGGTGAACCGCATTCGAACACGTTCTCGAGCCCGACGACGTCTATCACGTTCCAGTATACTGCCAATGTCACGGGGACCCTCCTCTACATCTGCGGCATCCATGGAGGGGCCTTGATGCGGGGGACCTTGACGGTGTCCGCGCCGACCGCGCCGCCGACGGACAACACGTTGTTGATCATCGCCGGCGTTGTCGTGGTCGTGGTCATCGTCGGGGCGGGCGCGGCGATGGCCATGCGTCGGAGGAAGCCGAAGCCGCCGCCGAATCCCTAGAACCAGTCGAGCCGGAGTCGTCGGAGGATCGCGTCGAGCTGGCGCAGCTCGCGCCGACTGAGCGACCACCCGGCGGCCCCGGCGTTCTCCTCGGCCTGGGAGGGCCGCTTCGCTCCCGGGATTGGGACGACGTGGGGATTGCGCCGCAGCCACGCCAAGGCCACTTGGGCGGGCGTCTTCCTGTGGGCCTTTCCGATCGTTCGCAGCGCGCGGACGAGAGGCGACGTGGCCCGGATGTTCGCGGGCTTGAAGAGGTCTTCGTCGGACCGCACGCGGTCCTTCGGCCTCTTGCCGTTGTGATACTTGCCGCTGAGCAGGCCCTTTCCAATCGGACTCCATGCGAGGATCGCGATGCCCTCACGGCGGCAATACGGCACGACCTCGGCCTCCACATCCCGCTGCAGCATGTTGTACCGCACCTGGTTCGAGGCGATGTCCGTCCTCGAGAGGTGGGTCCGAGCCTCGAGGAGGTCGCGGACCGCGAAGTTGCTGACGCCGATATGGCGGATCTTGCCCGCTCGATGAAGGGCCTCGAGGGCCTTCATCGTCTCGCGGAGCGGCACTTGGCTCCACGGATCGGGCCAGTGGACCTGGTAGAGGTCGATCTCCCGGACCCCGAGGCGCTTCAAGCTCGCCGCGCACGCCCGTTTCACGTCGTCGGCGTGAAGGTGCCATCCTCCGACCTTCGTCGCGATGAACACCGCGTCCCGCCCGACGTCCTTGATCGCGCGGCTCATGACCGTCTCGGAGTGGCCTTCGCCGTACGCCTCGGCCGTGTCGACGAGGTTGACGCCTAGCTCAATGGACCGCTCCATCGCCTTCCGGCAGTCCGCATCGCGAACGTCGTTCCCCCAAGCCTTGCCGCCCGCCTGCCACATGCCGATTCCGATCGCGGATACCTTCGGGCCCCCGCGACCGAGCTCGACGTAGTCCATCGGATCCTCATCGACAGCACGGGGCCCGGGGCCAAAAACCTATCGAGGCTCGAGGTCGAACCATTCCGGCGGATGGTCCGGAAGCCGGAACCGGATGAACCGCTTGTTGTACTTGTCATGGTACATGTTGGAGTCCTCGATCCCGTGGCGGTACGCGGCGTCGAACGCGCGCCAATCCTTCGCCTCGATCGCGCTCGCGACCGGTCCGAACCGATTGCGGAGAAACGCCGCGATATCCTCCCGATATTTCGGTCGGGCCACGGAGGCTGTCTGGAGGATTTTCTCCGACTCCCGCTCCATGTAGCCCGCGAGCTCCCAGTTTCCCGCCTTCGCTGCGTAGTAGAGGACCCAATAGCGACGGCTCAGCTCGTCCATCAGGCGAGCCATTCCGGGTTGCATCGCCGCGAGCTCGTCCACCGTCAGCGTGCCGTGCTTCGTCGCCGCCCGCACCCGCGAACCGGGGATGGCCTCGTCCATGGTTGCGGCAATGGCGTCACGGTCAAGGAGATTTCGGGTTCCCCGCCTTCGCCTTCTCCACCGCGTATTCGACCATCGCGTCCGCGGCATTCACGCCGATGGCGTCGAGGAGGCCGCGGAATCCTGGGGACGCATTGACTTCGAGCACGTAAGGCGTAGTCCCGCGGAAGATCATGTCGACGCCGCTGATCTCGAGGCCGACTGCCTTCGACGCGCGGACGGCGATCGACTTCGCATGATCGTCAAGTTCAATCGGGACGCCCTTCGCCCCGAGATGGATGTTCGCCCGCCATTCGTTGTGGGCGGCGATCCGTTTCATCGACCCGATGACGCGGTCCCCAACGACCAAGGCTCGGATGTCGACGCCGGGATTCGGGATGTATTCCTGGAGGCAGACGACCTCGCCGAAGAACTTCAGCGTCTCGACGATCGAAGCGGTCTCTTCGAGGCTCTTCACCCGCATCACGCCGATCCCTTGCGTCCCGGAGAGGATCTTGAGGACCGCGGGATAGCGCACGAGGTGGGCCGCCTCCATGAAGTTCGGGCGGGACGCGAGAAGGATGCTCCGCGGGATCGGGATGCCCGCCTGACGCAGCGACTGCAAGGCGAGGAACTTATTCCGGGCGGTAATCAGGCCGTCGCTCGACAGTGTCGTCGAGAGGCCCATCAGCTCGAGCTGGCGGAGGAGCATCTTCCCGAAGTCCGTCATTGATCGACCGATGCGCGGGATGATGACGTCCTGCTCGCGGAGCGAGGCGCCGGAGAAGGTCGCATCGTCCGTGCCGGCGACGACGAGACGGACCTCGTCCGTCTTGATTAAGGTCGGTTCATGCCCGTGCTCCTCGATCGACTTGAGCAGGGCCTGCGTCGACCAGTAGCTCGGCTTCTTCGAAATCAGGCCGATCTTCATCGAAGATCCCCGACCGCGGGGCCGCGGGAACGCGCGAGCGGGAGAAAAACGTGTCGAGCGAGAATCACGAGGTTAACGATATATCGACGGAGGCCATTAGGAACCGCGGAAGGGCATGGGACCAGTTCGCTCGGATACTATGCGCGAGCCGAAGGTCGAGAAGCGGCCGACGATCCCGGTGGTGGAAGAGGTCACGGTGGTCGGGCCGAAGGGCCGCGTCCATGTACTCGCCCGGGTCGACACCGGCGCGGCCCGCACGACGCTCGACACGGACCTCGCCGCCCGGGCCGGCCTGGGACCGGTCCTCGATCGAGTGCGCATCCGGGCTTCGGCCGCCTCGAAGCTGGAGGTGCGGGACGTCGTCCATGCCAAGGTCATCATCCAAGGGCGGGAATTCGACATCTCCGCAGCCGTGACGGACCGCAAGGACATGCGGTATCACATGATCGTCGGCATGGACATTCTCCGTGATGCCGGTTTTCTCGTCGATCCGTCGAAGGGGAACGGTCGCGAGAACGGGGCCGACGCGTCTCATTGAGAGCCCCGCTTCAACGAAGAATCGTCCGACCTGCTAGTTTAATCTAGGACCCGAGCTACTCGGAGGGACGGCCACGAACGGGTGGAGCCAGGCCGGGGCACCGTGCCGTTCGCGCCGTGAGGAGGATCGAGATGCTGCAGTCCAGGGAGAAGGCGACGGCTGCTGTGGTTGTGGCCATTGCGTTCGCAGCGCTCGCGGCTCCCGCCACCCAGGTCGCAACGGCATCCACGACCACGGCGCCTTCCGCTCAGACGATCATGATCACGCTCTACGCCAGCATGGGCAATCCGAGCGGCTGGGGGCAGGGCCCTCTGAACATCACGAATCCCGGGCCGACCTTGACGGTCAACCAGGGCGACACGATCATGTTCCATCTGTTCTCCGCGGACGGGGCCACGCACATGCTCGTCATCGATCTCGATGGGAGCGGTACGCGGAGCTCAGGGGATGCGGTGTCCGAACCGTTCAACGCCTCAGGCACGTCCCTCTACTATCCGAACACGCCGGGACAGTTCACCTATTTCTGCGGAACGCATGAGCTGTCGATGCAATGGGGTACGATCGTGGTCCGAGGGACCGCACCGGTGAACGACAACGCACCGTGGCTCGCGGCAGGCGTGCTCGTCCTCTTCGTCGCCGTCGTCGGTTTCGCTGTGTACCGTTGGAGGCACGTGCCGGTTCCGAGGAAGGCCCTCCCGAAACGTCGAGGCGCTCGAAACGGACGCAACGCGAAAGGCAAAGGCGCTGCGCGAAGTCGCCAACGTTCGGGTCACTGAAATTCGCGCGGCCTCCCGACAACCTTTAAATTTATGGTTCGTATAGTTGGTCGTGCGGAGGGCGATGGAGGGTCCCTCTGACGCGTGACTTACGAGCTATGCGGAATTCTCGCCCCGACTTGGCCGCTCTAATAGAACGATACGTCGATGCCGCAAGCAAGAACGGAGCCGCCCTAGAAGGGTCAGATTCTAAGAAAGCGACCAAGGAAGCTCGGCGCCTCGCGAAAATAAAGAAAGCGCTCAATCTGAAGGAAAAACAAGTTCAAGCATCAATCTTGAATCTGCTAAGTCATCCTAATCCGTGGGTCCGTAGTGTAGCTGCCTTCGACTGCTTGGAATTCGCCGACCTAGAGGCGGTCAAGGCACTGAAAGAAATCGCCGAGCAGCCGGGTTTCGTGGGGGTGGGTGCGGAGTGGTATCTGCGCCGTCGAGAGCAGGGTCGCACAGCTCGATGAATTGAAAATTGTTCTCCACATTGGGTCATCAAGCCGCTCTCGAACTAGCCAAGTTTCGACTTGATTTCGGTGGAGTTTAGCGGGCGATAATTTGATTCTCTCCGAGACGAAGTGAGGATTTCTACACATCACACCGACATACCTTTAAGTACGCCGCCTCCATGGCGACGCCGTGGTCCGATGATTAAGCCGCTTTCTCTCCTCAACCAGCGGATTAATTCGAACGTGATGGTTGAGCTGAAAGGCGGGCGGGGATACCGCGGAATCCTCGAAGGATTCGATCCCCACATGAACCTCGTCCTCCGCGCCGCGGAGGAGACGCAGGACAGCCAGTCCCAGCGCAAGATGGACCTCGCGATCGTCCGCGGGGACAACGTCATTTACATCTCCCCATGACGTAGGTGGCCGTCGTGACCAAGGGGACCGCGTCGCTCGGCAAAATGGGAAGGAAAAGCGTCCACATCCGGTGCCGACGCTGTGGCCAACGAGCGTACAACAAGCAGAAAGCGTACTGCGCCTCCTGCGGATTCGGACGGACCAAGAGGCTTCGAAATTTCTCCTGGGCGAAGAGGCATTGACGATGGCCCGCGACCAGGGGACGTCGGAGTTCTCCGACCTTCGTCCAAAGGAAAAATGCGGCATCATCGGATGTGCCGGCACGACGCCGATCACCTCGGACCTGTACTATGGCCTCCGCATCCTGCAGCACCGCGGACAGGAGTCGGCGGGCCTCGCGGTCTACGACGACGGCCTCAAGTCGAAACGCGGGATGGGCCTCGTGCACGAGGTCTTCACCAAGGAGGACCTCGTCGAGTTGCGCGGAAATTCCGGGATCGGTCACGTCCGCTATTCGACGACCGGTTCCAGCGTGCTCGACAACGCGCAGCCGATCGTCGCCAAGACCTCGTACGGTGAGATCGCCCTCGCGCACAACGGCGACATCGCGAACGCGAACGAGATCCGCGAGGAACTCAGCAAGAAGGGGTGGGCCTTCATGACGACCTCGGATAGCGAGGTCATCGTCCGGCTGCTCGCAAACGAGATCGTGAACACGGGGGACATCAAGCGGGCCTTGCGGGAGTTCACGAACCGCCTCGTCGGCGCGTACAGCCTCGCCCTAATGATCAACGACACCGTCTACGCGATCCGGGACCCGCTCGCGATCCGGCCGCTGTGCATCGGCGAAGGCAACGGCCGCATGATGATCGCGTCCGAGAGCGTCGTGTTCGATACGCTCCCGGGTTACAAGTTCATCCGGGATCTGAAGCCGGGCGAGATCGTCGAGCTCCGGTCCGACGGATTCGAATCGACGCGGCTGCCCCACCCGAACCACACGGCGCATTGCATGTTCGAGTGGGTGTACTTCGCCCGTCCGGACAGCGTCCTCGATGAGCGACTCGTGTACGACGCCCGGGTGAAGATTGGCGAACAGCTCGCCCACGAGTATCCCGTCCCGGCGGATATCGTTGTCCCCGTGCCCGAATCGGGCCGCGCGCAGGCCCAAGGATATGCCCACGTCTCCGGATTGCCGGTCGTCGAGGGACTGATCAAGAATCGCTACATCGAGCGGACCTTCATCATGCCGGAGCAGGCGGACCGGGAGACCGGGGTCATGCTCAAGTTGAATGCGATTCGATCCGCGGTCAAGAGCAAGCGCGTCGTCCTGATCGACGATTCGATCGTCCGCGGCACGACGATCCGAAAGATCGTCGGGATCCTGCGGCTCGCGGGAGCCCGCGAGGTCCACGTGCGGATCGGTTGCCTGCCGATTCGGTTCCCGTGCTATCTCGGGATCGACATGAAGACCCGGGACCAGTTCATCGCGAACGAGAAGACCGTCCCGGAAATCGCGGAGTTCATCGAGGCGGACAGCCTTGGCTACCTCTCGCTCCGTGGGCTGATCTCCGCCCTCAAGCACTCGCGGGACGACATCTGCCTGGGGTGCCTGACCGGGGAATATCCGGTCCCGATCCCCGGAGAAAAGATGCGCAAGGAAAAGCCGCTCGAGATGTTCTCCGACTCCGCGACCAAGCCGAGCGCTAGGAAGAAGGCAAGCTCTTCCCGCTAGGCGGCGCACGAGACAACCCTTAAGACGTGGGCGGGTCGTGCCGGCTCCTCCCGGCGTTCGGAACCCGTCGAGGGGAGCCATGGCGTACACCGTGCGGGAGTTAAGTCGGCGAACCTTCGCCGATTTCGAGATCCTCGCAGAGCAGCAAGGAAGTTGTTGGTGTATTTTCTATCAGCGCGCGAAGCCGGCGGGAAGGGGACTCTCCCCGGCCGAACAGCGGCGGATCAACCGGAGGGACAAGGCCGCGTTCGTGCGCGAAGGCCGTTCGCACGCCATCCTGGTCTACGATGGCAGGACTCCGGTGGGGTGGTGCCAATACGGGCCCGCCGACGAGCTCCCTCGGATCGATGCGGGCCGAGGGTATCACAAAGTCGGTCGTCCCACGGGAAGTGAGAGACTGTGGAGGATCACCTGCTTCTTCGTCGATCGGAAGCACCGCGGCAAAGGGATTGCGACGATCGCCCTGGAGGCGGCCCTCCGTTCGATCGAGAAACGAGGGGGCGGAATCGTCGAGGCCTTTCCGGTCGTCTCGGAGAGGATGGCGGCCGTTCCCGAATGGCGGTGGTTCGGCACGCCGAGCATGTTCCGGAAGCATGGGTTCGAACGAGTCGCGGCTCTTGGCACGAGCGGCGTCCTCATGCGAAAGCGCATCCCGCCTGGAGGAAGCCGCGCTACCGGGTCTTCCGCGGCGGAACGATCCGGAACCGCGCGTCCCGGTCGAGGTCGTTGAACGCGTTGGGGCGTTTGGCCGTTTCGAGGAGCGAGAAGTCCAGGGTTTTCGAGAGGACCCCTTCTTTGTCCTCGAGACACTCGAGCTGACCGAACGGGTTCGCGAGGCTCGATTGCCCGGGGAACAACGCATCGCGCTCCGGGCCGGTTCGGTTCACGACGACGACAAAGACGCCGTGCGCGAAGGCCGTCGCGATCGCCAGGTGATTGTACGGCTGGAGCCCGTGGATGGGGGCACGGCCCTCTTCGGCCCATGCCGTGGGCACGAGTAGCAACTCCGCCCCGTGCCGGGCCAGATGGGCCGCGAGCTCCGGGAATTGAAGATCGTAGCAGATCTCCAGGCCGATCCGATGGCCTTGGAATTCCAACAATACGGGCTCAGTCCCCGGTCGGAACATGAGCGTCTCCCGATTCCAAAGGTGGATCTTTCGATATACGGAGAGGCCGTCCGGCCCCGCGGCAAACGCGGAGTCGTAGAATGCGCCGTCATCCAATTCGGCGAATCCTCCCACGATGAGCCGGCCGGAGGCTTTGGCAATCTTCGCGATCGGCTCGAGGGCTTCGTGGCCTTCGACGAACGGAGCAACCTCGTCTCGGTCCTTGTACATGTAGCCGCAGGTCGCCAGCTCGGGGAAGACGATGACGTCGGCGGGGAGGGACTTGGCCCACTCCCTCATCCGTTCCCAGTTCGGGGCTGTCTTTTGAAACGCAGGAGTGAATTGGACGAGGCTGACTCTCACGGAGATAAGCAAGGACGGGAACTTCTTAAACCGCACGGACCCCGGTCTCGTTTGGGCCAGGATGGCGGAAGGACCTTCTCGCAAAGGGCTAATAGGTCACCTCGCATCCCACGGCGAAATCGCGGCTCGCGGGGGAGAAGGACCGGTCACGATTCGCGGCCCTCTTGGCCCGGAAGCGACATTTCGCGGGCTCGGTCCCGCGGGCCGCAGGCGACGAAAGGAGGAGGCGTCGAATGGCGGAGACGTCCGTTGGTGCGGCCGAGAGGAGCGTTTTTGCGCGGAAGACGAGCGGGCTGGTCAAGGAGCTAGGCGCGTTCGAATCCTTTTCCATCAACCTGATTTCCCTGGGCCCTGGACCCGCCTACGGGCTGTTCCTCATCGTCCTGCTGTTCGTGAGCGGCGCGAATCTGCTGCAGGCGACGCTCCTCGCGGCCCTCGCGGGAATCCCGGTCGTCCTCGCGTACACGATCATGTCGATCGAGATGCCTCGTTCGGGCGGCGAGTACGTGTACGCGTCCCGCCTCTTGCATCCGTACTTCGGGTTCGTCGGAGGCCTCTCGCGGGTCCTGAACGCGATCATCTACGCCGCGATCCTCCCCTATTGGTTCGTCATCCTATCCCTGGGGCCGGGCCTCGCCAGCTGGGGGGCCGTCGCGGGCGACAGCGGGCTCGCCAATCTCGGGGGCACCCTCACGACGAACACCACCTGGATCGTCGCCATCGGAGAGATCCTCACGATCGCCCTCATGATCCTCTGGATCGTCATGAAGCCGCGGCTCGCTTTCCGCATCTTCTCCGCGCTCCTGTTCCTTGAACTCGCGGGCCTGATCGTGGCCCTGGGCCTCCTCCTCGCCGCGGGGCACACCGGTTTCGTCAACTCCGTGAATTCGTTCATGGCATCGCAGGGCTATTCCGGCAGCTACTATGCCGACGTATCCGCCTATGGAGCCGGGAACTTCGGTCCCTACGGCACGAACTTCACGAACACGTTGGTCTTCGTCCCGCTCGTCTTCGCCTTCTACTACATGTTCACGACCGCTCCGGCCTACATCGCCGGCGAGTTCCGACGCACCTCTCGGAGCATCTCCCTCGGCATGGCCATCTCCTTTGCGCTCTCCATCGCCTTTGCCGCCGCGATCATCTACGCGTTCGAGAGCGTCGTGGGAATGGACTTCCTCAACGGTTCGGTCGCGCTCTCGACCTATTTCTTAGGGGCCCCGACCGATCCGGCCCCCCTCCCGTTCGCGTCCGGCCTCACGGCCCTCCCGAACTTCGTGGCCGGGGGGAATTCGATCCTCTTGGCCATCATGTTCCTCGGATCGATCTCGTGGTACATCCTGTGGCTCATCCTCGGGCTGTACATCTTCTCGCGGTACGCGCTGAGCTTCTCGTTGGACCGCCTCTTCCCGAGGGTGCTGGGCAACGTCACCCGGAGGACCCATCAGCCCTGGGCGGGGATCGTCGTCGTCTCGGCCATCGGGGCCATCCTCCTGCCGCTCGTGGTCCTCTACTACAACTCGGTGTACTTTCCGTTCATCTTCCTGCTGTTCTTCCTGCCGATGGTCACGGTCGCGTTGACCTCCCTGTCCCTCCTGCGGCTCGGACTCAAGAAGCGTCGTTTCTCCTACGTCGTCATCGGGGCGCTGTCCTTCGTCGTCACCCTCGTCTCGGCGTACCTGGTCTCCACGCTCCCGCTCCTGGGAGAGGCCGCCGGCTTCACCCTCTCCAACCAGACGACGAGCTACGTCACGATCGTCCTCATCTTCGTCGGGAGCGCGATCTGGTACTGGGGCGTCCGGTGGTTCCACCTCGGACGCCACGGCGTCGACATCTCGATGGCGTTCAAAGAACTGCCTCCGGACTGACGGGATCGTGGACGCGTGACCGAGCCGCTGGACGCTTCGGTCTCGCCCCGGTTCGCGCAGGTCGCCACCTTTGGGCGCCTCCCCTTGCAGCGGGACCTCGGGAATGCGGCGGCCGTGTTCCTCGGCATCCCATGGGACGACGCGACCTCGTACCGGAGCGGCGCGCGGGAAGGGCCGTCCGCAATCAGGACCGCGTCCCGGTTGGTCCGGCCGTACAACATGTTCGCCGACGTCTATCCGTTCCGCGTCCTCGACCTCGTGGACTATGGCGACATCGATCCGGTCCCCGGGTACACGGAGGACACGTTCCAGCGGATCCAGGGGGGCTTGGAGCCACTGTTCCGCGCGAGCGTCGTCCCGTTCGTGGCCGGCGGAGACCATTCGATCACCCTGCCGATTCTCCGGGCCTATCGCGCGGCGCGATCGGAGGGCGTAAGCCTCCTCCATTTCGACGCCCACTTCGACACCTGGGAATCTTACTGGGGGACGAAGCGGTACACGCACGGAACCTGGGTCAAGCGGGCGTACGAGGAGGGGCTCATCCGTAAGGGAGGCGTGTTTCAGGTGGGCATTCGGAGTTCCTTGTACTCCCGTGAAGACGTCACGGCGAACGGGGCCGTCGTCGATCGGACCTTCACCACCGAGGATGTCGACTCCGAAGGATACAAGCCCCTCATGGACCGGATCCTGCGCTCGGTGGCGGACTCACCGGTCTACGTCTCGGTGGACATCGACGTGCTGGACCCCGCCTACGCACCGGGGACCGGGACGCCGGAGTCCGGAGGGCTCACGAGCCGGGAGATGATCCACTTCGTCCGCGAACTCCATCGCGCCAACCTCGTGGGATTCGATCTGGTCGAGGTCGCACCGCAGTACGACCACACGGGCCAGGTGACGGCCCTCGCGGCCTCGAACCTGTTGTACGAAGGCATGTGCGCCTTGGCCCGTCGTCGGAAGCCGAAGGCCAAGGGCTAACGCACTTCGTCGACCGGTTCGTACCAAAGTTCCTTCGTGCCCCTCGCGCGCCGCTTCTCCCACCGCCTGGTCTTCGGACAATCCCGCAGGAACCGTTGGAATTCGACGATGCGACCTTGCACGAGATCTCGGACATCGGGGGCGATGGCGGGACGCTTGTCGAGGGCCATTCCGACCGCCGACAGGTTCGTCTCCGAATCGTACCACAGGCCCCAGTCGTTGCCGTAGAAACGCGCGAGGTACGCGCGATCGAGCTTGCCGAGAGGGACCGCCGCGACGAAGGAGGCGAGGTCGATGAGATCCTTGTCCGGAGGGGCATGAATCTGGACTTTCCCGAGAAAGAGGTCCTCTAGGGGGAGGGTGAGCCCGGGCAGGAGGCGGTCTCGGATCGGGATCTCGTGGTTGAACCGCAGTGTGTCGTAGAAGACGTCCACCTGGAATCGCGGGTGGTAGTAGATGTTTCGAAAGGCACCGAAGAGCGCGTTCGTCTCTCGGTCTTCGCGAAACCCGAGGTCCTTCACGAAGAGTCGGTAGACCGCCGAGGCATCCTTCTCGCGCGCCGCGAGATCGAGGTCCTTGAACGACACGCGCGGCGAAGTGGCGTCGCTGCGCCAGGCGTATAGATTCGATGCGATCGGGTCACTCCGCACCGCGAGGAAGATGCCGACACTTCCGCACACTTTGATGGCGACCCCTCGGGCATCGGCAGTTTTGAGCATCCTCTCGGTCTCGTTGAGGAATTCATCGACGGGCATGCGGACCTCCGTCATGATCCTCAACCGGTGACGAACAGATGGCTTGCGAGCTCCCCGTCGCGCAGGTCGAGGACAACCCCCTGCAGGTTCCCGCTAAAGTAGGCGCTCCCCGGATTCACGATCGGCGTTCGGCCGATGGAATCAATCCCCTTGCTCTCGTGGATGTGGCCGAAGAGCCCAAGGACGGGCTCGCGGTCCTCGACGAGACCGCGGACGGACGGCGAGCCCACGTGGTCCATGAGGACCTGTCCTCCGATCGTCTTTGGCTTCAGCTTCGGATCGAGTTGCGGCGCGAGATCGAGCGCCGTACCAATAGGAGGCGCGTGGATGTCGAAGATCGTGCGAGCCGGATCGCCGATTTGACTCGAGGTCCGATCCAGCACCGCCCGCAGGTCGCTTTCCTCGAGATCTCGGGCGCAGTGCCATGGAGTCATGTTTGCATATCCGCAGCCGAAGATTTCGAACGGGCCCGCGCGGACGACGTTCCCCTCCGGCACGATTAGATTCGATGGCCCCTCCCTCCGGAGGAGATCCAACACGTCGTCCGTATCGTCGTTCCCGACGTTCATGACGATGGGAATCTTGCGCGGTGCGAGTCGCTCGTCGATCAACTTCAGCCAGGATCGCACGCGCTCGCGGCCGAGACGGAGCGTCAGTTCCTCCAGCTCCCTCGGCCGACCTTGCAGTTCGTCCCATCGCTCGGGCGAGACCGTGACCGAGTATCGGCCTTGGTCGGCGATCGCGCGCTGGACCCTGGGCAGCTCCGACGCGGGAAAGCGGACGAGGTTCTCGCCGTTCGGATACCAGTGATAGGAACCACCGTCGTCGAAGATGGGGACCAGGACCTTTCCGAGAATGTCCCCGCCGTACACGAGGAGATCGGGATGGTATGCGTCGACCGAATTCAGGAACTTGCGGAAGCACACCTCCGAGCCGTGCAAGTCGCTCACGAAGAACATTCGATGTGTGCCCACGCGGAAACCAAGCGCAATGGCGTGTCATATAGTTCACGGGGGCGGCCCGTGCTCCCGCAAGAGTTCATATTCCACACGAGGATACATCGGGCTCGCGGGCCGGTAGATCAGCTGGAA